>CAYOUW010000028.1:0-18935 GCA_964407235.1 uncultured Zetaproteobacteria bacterium
GTACTTTACTGCCTCATCATTTCGACACCAGAAGGCTCAATAAAGAAATTTAGGCAGCTTATGCCATTGCTTTGACGCTTACCCTTTGTCCGCAACGAATCCCGGGAATAGTCGTCGCGACTGATCATGGCGTGGCATGAGCACGTTTACAAAGTGGGCGACGCACACACAGGTCTCCTTTTCGCGTTCGTCCTGACGGCTCGACGTATGAGCTTTTACAGATCGTAATGCATTAGCAGTGCATCTTCACGGGAAAATCCGATGGCGTTCGGCGTATAGTAATTCCTGCGTGTGCCGCTGATACGAAAACCAAGACCAATATAGAGATGCTGCGCCACCACATTGGATGCTCGCACCTCCAGCCAGACGTGACGCAGGCCTTCGTAGCGTTTTTGATCCAGGATGTGTCGGGTCAGCCGAACCCCGAGTCCTCGTCGGCGAAATGCGGGCGCGACGGCCAGTTGCATGATGTGCACTTCATCCAGAACGTCCTGTCCGAGGTAGTAGGCGGCCAGTTTCCCATGGGTGGTGCGCCACACATCCAGATTGTAATCATGATCGAGGGCATCCGTGAGCGCCTGATGCGACCATGCCTCAGCGAACGAAGCCAGATTCAGTTCAAATACGGCCTGAATATCTTCATGGAGGGCGGGACGGATATTTTCCATATCATCCGGCAGCGGACTTGGCCTGGCGGACATGGTTACTTACGAAGCGCGGCTATGCGGTTTCGACCTGCTCACGCCAGTCACACCCTTCCTCGGCGCATAGATGCTCCAGCCCGCGCCGTTTGGTGATTTTTTCGGTTACAAAAGGGGCACCACATTTGGGGCAGGGCTGATCGATCGGCTTATTCCACAGCGCTTTCTTGCACTTTGGATAGGTTGAGCAGGAATAAAACACCTTGCCGCGACGGGATTTTTTCTCCAGAAACGTGCCCTTGCCGCATTCAGGACAGGGGATACCGGTATCCTTCGGTTTTTCCATCGGCTGAATGTTTTTACATTCGGGATAGGCCGAACACCCGAGGAATTTTCCATAACGACCGTGCTTAATGACCATCGGCGAACCGCATTTGTCGCACTTCTGATCGGATATTTCGGGTTCGGGCTGCTCTTCGCCGTTACCGTTCAACGGTTGGGAGTGCTTGCATTCGGGGTAGCCGGTACAGGCTAGAAAACGCCCGAAGCGCCCCAGCTTGATGGCCATGGGCTTGCCGCATTCGGGACAGGTCTGATCGGTTTCTTCATGGGTGACATCGGAACGTTTCACATTCTCCATGGTATGATCCACGCGCTCCTTGAATGGCGCCCAGAATTTGCGTAACAAGGGTTTCCATTCCGCCTCGCCGCGTGCTACGGCATCCAGCTTATCCTCAATGTCCGCCGTGAATCCTGTTTCCACGATGTCGGCGAAATATTTCGTCAGGAACTTGCTGACGATTTCGCCAATATCGGTTGGCGTAAAACGCTTTTTATCCATTTCCACATAGTTTCGGGTCCGCAGCACATTCAGAATCGAAGCATAAGTGGAAGGTCGCCCAATGCCGTGCGATTCGAGCTCCTTGACCAGGCTGGCTTCGCTGAAACGCGGTTTGGGTTCGGTGAAGTGCTGTTTGGCCTCGGCTTTTTCAACCTGTACGGATTCGCCTTCCTTCAAGGGCGGTAACATGCCGGTATCTTCCTCGCTGGCCGGTTCGTCGCGGCCTTCCAGATACAGCTTGCGAAAGCCGTCAAAGGCAATGGTTGAGCCCGTGGCGCGCAGCGTGGCATGGTCCGAGGTAACATCGGCGCTGACCTGGTCCAGAACGGCAGGCGCCATCTGGCAGGCCAGCGCGCGCTTCCAGATGAGTTCATACAATCGGGCGGCATCGGTATCGAGCACATTCTTCATCGCCTGTGGCGTGCGCGCAATCAGGGTGGGGCGAATTGCTTCATGCGCTTCCTGCGCATTCTTGCTTTTGGTTTTGAAACGACGCGGTTTGCCCGGCAAATAGTTAGCGCCGAAATGCTCCGTGATATGCGCGCGCATATCGGCAATGGATTCTTCGGCCAACGAGACCGAATCGGTACGCATATAGGTAATCAGGCCGGTGCGTTCGCCTCCCACATCAATGCCTTCATACAATTTTTGCGCCAGTTGCATGGTTTTCCGGGCGGTAAACCCCAGTTTGCGTGCGGCATCCATTTGCAGGGTTGATGTAATGAACGGAGGCGACGGATGTTGTTGTTTCTTCTTTTTACTGACGCTGGCAACGGTGAAGCCGCCCGCCTTGACCTTGCGCTCGGCGGCACGGGCGGTCACGCCATCGGCCAGTGCGAACTTGCCCAGTTTGTTACCGTCCAGCGCATACAAGCTGGCCTTGAATTTACCCTGTGATGCGATGCAGTTCGCTTCCACCCCCCAGTATTCTTTGGGTGTGAAGGTGCGTATTTCCTGTTCACGTTCGCAAATAAGCCGTAAGGCGACTGATTGCACTCTTCCGGCAGACAGCCCTGTCTTGACTTTGCGCCACAACAAAGGCGACAAGGTGAATCCGACCAGATAATCCAGCGCACTACGCGCCTGTTGCGCGTCCACCAGTTGATAATCAATGCCACGCGGATGGGCGACGGCTTCGGTAATTGCCTTTCTGGTGATTTCGTGGAAGGTGATGCGCTCAACTACTTTATCTTTCAGTGCGCCGCGCTGCTTCAGTTCCTCGCTGACATGCCAGGCAATCGCCTCACCCTCGCGGTCCAGATCGCTGGCGAGGATCAACGTATCGGCTTTCTTCAGCGCATTCTCAATGGCATCGATCCGCTTTTTCTTATCGGCAATGACTTCGTACCGCAATGCAAAGTCCTGTTCAGGATCGACCGAACCATCCTTCTTGGGAAACGCACGCACATGACCATAGGAAGCCAGCACCTTATATCCCTTTCCCAGATATTTTTCGATAGTCTTGGCCTTGGCCGGCGACTCCACGACAACGACGGAACTCATGAATGGGCACCCCCCTTTCAATTGGTATTAACCTGGACTATTCATAATTCATGAACAGTTCAGGCCAGGGAGAAAGGCTTACCCGTCTCCCATGGCGTAGCGGCTACCGGGCAGATGTTCCACCACGCCGAGTAACTCAAGGGCGAGCAAGATGGGGGAAAGTTCAGGGACGGTCAAGCCGCAGTGTTCGGCCAGTCCGTCGATGTGAAGGATTTTACCTTCCAGCGCCTCGATAATTTTAATCTCCAATGGATTTGCGGGCTTGTAACGAGACATTTTTTTCTGCGCTGAGTTCGTATGCCATCCAAGAATGCGTGGAATATCTTCCGCGGACTCTACCAGGGTGGCGCCTTCACCAATCAATTGATGACACCCGGCATGGTTGCCCGCCAAAACAGAACCGGGGACGGCCATCACCTCCCGTCCATAATCAGCCGCCTGCCGGGCGGTGATGATCGAACCGGATCGAATATCAGCTTCCATCACCAACGTGGCGCGGGCGAGCCCCGCAATCATCCGGTTGCGACGGGGGAAGTGTTCGGGCCGCGCTTCCGTTTCCGGCAAAAACTCGCTGATAACACATCCCTGACCGGCAACAGCTTCAATTTGGCGCTGTTGTTCGGAAGAGAAGGGTGCGGCCAGCCCCGATCCCAGCACGGCAATGGTCGGCGCATGACCCTCCAGCGCTCCGCCATGCGCCGCGGCATCAATGCCGTAAGCCATGCCGCTGACGATACCGATGCCACGCCCGGACAAAAAACGGCACCAGCGTCGGGTAAGCATGCGTCCTTCCCTGCTGGCTTTGCGCGCTCCCACTACCGCCAGTAATTTCGGGTATTTCAGGGCAGCCGGTTCGCCTTTGACAAACAATACCAGTGGCGCATCGCCCATGGCGTTGAATGCTTCGGGCCATGAGCCGTCATCCGGGCAAATGACGTCAATGGCGTTGGTCTCGCATTGACTGAGAATGTGGGATACATGATCCGGACTGGATTGTTCCAGCGCCCGGATCAGTCCGGCTCCAGCACGGTGTATAGGCAGCCAGTCCGCCGCCTTGCGGTTCCAGACAGCCTCGATGGAACCGCTGACGCTTATCAGTTGGCGACCAATACGCGGGCCGACGCCCCGCACCATGCTAAGTCGCAACCAGCCTGACGCCGCACTGCCTGTATCATTCATGATGAAGTCGCAAAAAGACCGCCCATGGTTTTTTTACTCTACGGAAAGCGAACGTCTTCATGAACAAGACAGGACCAGTTGCGGTCAAAGGGTCAGATTAACGTGCGGCCTGATTGCGAACCGAATCCCCCATATTGATGGGACCGGTAGATTTTGTTATCAGCGCAATGGATGCCTTCTGTTGTGGAACCAGCACCATCAATTCACCAATTCTTTCCTGTGGCAACGTCACCATCTTGTGGCTGACCTTGTCCCGGATGATACGGCCATTCTTGTATACCGAGATCATGGTTCCGGGTTTCATGCCATCTTGCAGACCCAGGCTGATGCCGACGATTTGATGTTGTCCGGCTTCGGAGGCATCGTTGCGGATGTACAGGATATCCCCGTTTACTTTGTTTGCGGGGTAATCGGGGATAATACGGGTATTGATATCATGGGCGGGTTTGAGACGATCTCCACGGGAAATTTCCTCAAACGAGCGAACCACACGTCCCCTGGTAATGCCGTTCGATTGTGACATAACCTTGATCTGGCCGAGTTCATTGATCAATACGCCGACGACCTTACCCGTTTCCGGATCACGTATTGGCTTGCCCGTGCGGAAAACATCAAAGATGGCGCCTTCCTTCGCGGGGGACCTGAATTTGAGATAAACATTGTCATTGGCGCCGTAATTGATACGCTCGTCGGGAGAACCGAGAACGTATCCCACGCCTTTCACCGCCTCGGGCGAAATAAAGTCCTGCTGTTTCAAAGCGGTCACCAGCAGGCTGGGATCGATGGCGGCTTCCAGGCGTTCCACCGGTTTGATACGCACCACCGGATGCGGCCGAACGGTGGTCAATCCGCCCGCTTTTTCTTTTTTGACATCAAACCAGATCTTATTGCCTGGATAAATCAGATCCGGGTTGCTGATATAAAGGTTTCGTTCCCATATATTCAGCCACTTTCTCGGGTTTTTGAAGAAATAGCGGGCAATATCCCAAAGCGTATCGCCCTTTTTGACAATATAAGGCTGGGGCAGGTTGGCCCTGATATCGGCAGCCATTACACGGCTTGGCAATGCCAGTTCATTCGCGATCGCCAAGGAGGGCGTTTGCATAAAAAGCACACACGGAAGCCACGTCAAAAAGATAGCTAAATTGTATCGAAGTTTCATATGAACCTCCCGGCCTAACCCTCTGCCTAACCCTCTGCCTAACCCTTTGAGTCTATCAAACGATGGCATAGTTTCAAAAACAGCGCAACCTTGAACCTCTTCTAACCCGGGATTTCGCTCCATGGAACCGCCATGCGGAAACTTTCACCGTCCTTGCCGTTTCCCGGCCATGGAAACAGACCGCGAGGGAATCTTCAGCCGGTGATTCCGGCCGGACGTTAATCCCTGAAATTTACGAACGCCAGGGGCCGATCAGCTTCCATGCCCTTGATAAGGGTAATGGCTGCTTGTAAGTCATCCCGTTTTTTACCGGAAATCCGTACCTGTTCTCCCTGTATGGAGGCCTGGACTTTCATTTTATTTTGTTTGATCGTCTTGACGATTTTTTTAGCCAAATCCTGGCTAATCCCGTGTTTGACTGTAATGGCCTGGCGCTTCGCGCCACCGCTGGCATCTTCCGTTTCACCATAATCGAGGCACTTCGGATCCAGATTCCTGCGCACCAGCTTGGCGCGCAGGATTTCAGTCACGGTATTGAGTTTGTAGTCGTCATCGCCGATAATGATGATCCCTTCATGGTTCAAGGCAATGCTCGATTGACTGCCCTTGAAATCATAGCGCGTGGTGATTTCCTTATGGGTCTGATTTACTGCGTTGTCCATTTCCTGCATATCGGTTTCACAAACTACGTCGAAACTGGGCATAACGTCCTCCTGTCACGGTTTATAACCTGCATGCAGGCTAATACTTTCCTCAATAATATCAGGCGGGTACTTTTTCATAAGCAGGTGATGAAGTATTTCAACTTTTGCACGCAAGGAAGGCAAATCAGCATCATTTTTGATCATATAATCCGCTGTTTCGTGGCGAGTAAGATCATTGCACTGTCGCTGAACAACCGCATCAAAATACGCGGCATTCATATCTCTGCTGGCCAACACACGCTCACGGCGAATACTTTCGCCGGCCACTACCGCCACCACATCATCCATTCGGGATACGCCGCCGGATTCAATCAGCACGGATGCTTCAATCAATGCATAGCATGCATGTTGGCGGTCGATCCAGGCCTCCGCCGCCTCCCAGATAGGTGGATGCATGATCCGGTTCAGGCGCTTTGTTTTTTTAGCATCGGAGAAACAGATGCGCGCCAGTTCGTGCCGATCCAGACTTCCATCCCCGCATAATATCCTGTCGCCGAATGTATTAACTAACATCGCAAGATGATCCGGTTGCGCTGCCAGACGCTTACCGACGTCATCCAGGTCCAGAACCGGAATTCCGAATTCTGAAAACATGTTTGCTGCGGTCGATTTTCCACTACCGATACCCCCGGTCAGTCCGACCCGTGCGACCCTGCTCATATCCCGATCATATCAAGATACCAGCTTAATAGATCGGAACCCCACAACAGCCAGACCATGCCCGATATCGCAAGATAGGGGCCAAAGGGAATTTGCGTGCGTGCATGTTTGCGTGCCAGCAACAGGTATACGCTTCCAATCATCGCACCACAGAATGATGAAAGAAAGATGATAAAGGGGAGCGCCTGCCAACCCAGGAAAGCGCCCAGCATGGCCAATAGTTTGAAATCGCCGTAACCCAATCCTTCGCGTCCTGTCAAAAGCAGGAATATCCTGGCGACCAGCCAAAATACGCCATATCCCGCTACAGCGCCAATCACGCTATCCTGCCAATGCCCCGAAATGATACCAGACAGTATTCCGGCGGCGATCCCCGGAAAGGTTATCGCATCGGGAAGCAACCCCGTTTCCAGATCAATCCATATCAGCGGCCACAACATCAGACTCAAAACCAGAGGCATTACGAGTTCCATGCTCAAACCAAAATACCATGCCATATAACCCCATGTCAGCCCCAGGCATAGTTCCAGCAAGGGGTAGCGCACGGAAATAGCCACGCCACAGTAACGGCAACGCCCCTTGAGTGCCAACCATGAGACCAGTGGTATATTCTCAAACCACGCAATGCCATGGCCACAGGAAGGACAATGGCTTCCGGGAAAAACAATGGATTCATTTCTTGGCAGCCGGTAAACCAGCACATTGGCAAAGCTGCCGAAGATCAACCCCGACAACGAACACACGGTCACCAGTAACGGCATGGATGTCATGTCAGCTTGAGTCCAAGCTTGCGCAAGCGGTAGCGCAATGAACGAAAACTGACGCCCAGAAATCCCGCGGCCCTGGTAATGTTGCCATGACTGGCATCCAATGCCTGTTGTACCAGACAGCGCTCCATACCATCCAGGGCATCATCCAGATTTACCCCATCTTCCCGCAGTTGCCGCAAGGACAATTCTTTTTCCGGAGTTTCCTCCATTCGTAATTCGTCCAGGATATCCGTGGTAAGCACGGATCCATCCGCAAGCGCAATCATCCGCTGCAAGAGATTCTCCAATTCGCGGACATTGCCCGGCAGTGGAAGGCTGGCCAGTTTTTTTATGGCCTCCGGCGAAAGGCGAAGCTGTTGATCCCCTTGTGACCAGCGCGCCAGCAGGTGTCCCGCCAGTAATGGAATATCTTCTTGCCGTTGTCGTAAAGGCGGCATATGCACCGGCACGACATTCAAACGGTAAAACAGATCCTGGCGGAAGTTCCCGCGTTTGACCTCGGTCGCAAGATCACGATTGGTTGCCGCAACCACACGAATATCAACCTTCCGCTCCTCTTCCGCTCCAACACGCCGTACCCTGTAATCCTGTAGCACGCGCAACAGTTTCACCTGAATGGTCAGAGGCATATCACCAATCTCATCGAGAAACAGCGTTCCGCCATCCGCCGACTCCATCAAACCGAAACGATCCCTTTCAGCGCCGGTAAACGCCCCGCGAACATGACCGAACAGCTCGGACTCGAAAAGATCGGCAGGGATTGCACCGCAATGCACCGGGACAAAGGGGCCTGAACTTCTGACGGAATGCGTATGGACAAAACGGGCGGCAACCTCCTTCCCCGTGCCGGACTCGCCGGAAATCAGTACCGTAAAATCCCTCCTGGCCACGCGCAGAAGGCGTTCCCGAACGCGCCGCATGGCAATGGATTGCCCGATTAAGCCTCCATTCCCTGTCTTCTGTCTTCTGTCTTTCGTCCTCCGTCTTCTGTCTCCCTCCTTCCACTCTTCGCCCCCCGTCTTCCGTCTCCTGTCTCCCGCCCTCCGTCTCCTGTCTCCCGCCCTCCGTCCCCTGTTCTCTTCAATATCCGTCAGGGCGCCCTCCACGGCCTGAGCGAGTTCTTCACCGGAAACCGGTTTGGTCAGATAATCAAAGGCGCCATGCTTCAAAGCTTCCACCGCCGATTCGGCGCTGGCATAAGCGGTCACAAGCAATACACGAGCCTCGGGTTGCTCACGCACGCTCATTTGCACCACATCCAGACCGGCATCCCTGCCTTCCATGCGCAGGTCAGTCAACACAACCTCGAAGCGGTCTTGTGTGAGCGCCGCTTCAGCCTCATCGGAACCCGCGCAGACGGTCACATGATGGCCCTTCCCCTCTAACCCGAGAGCCATCAAACGGCGAGCATTCCTGTCGTCCTCAACCAGTAATACGTTGGCCAAATTCTTCTCCTCCCGATCCATTCTCTGCGGCGCAAAGCAACCCGGTCACAGTGAATATAGCGCCTTTCTTTCCATTTCCTCCGATCGAATCTTCCGCCGTAATTTTCCAGCCATTGGATTGGCACACCTGCCATGCTGTAGCCAACCCCAATCCCGCACCATCCGCTTTACCGCTGACAAAGGGTTCAAATACATGCTGTTTCACTACCTCGGGCATACCCCCACCGGCATCTTCCACCTCGAGTTTCCATTGTCCATCACCCGTCATGCGAATACGAATACTGCCCACCGTCGGGCTTGCATGCATCGCGTTACGTAACAAATTGTCGAGTACCAATCGCAAGTGACTGGCGTCAATTTCAAGCTCACTAATCGTACAGTTCACATCGATGCCCATATTTCCCTGCGCATCCACCTGATTGATCGCCGCATGGATTACATCGGGGATGGCAGTGGATTCCGGCTTGGGATACAAAGGTTTCGCATAATCCAGCATGTCCGATACCAGGTGATCAAGGCGCTGAACTTCCTCTCGCATAATATTGGCCACTTCCTGCCGCTCATGAATCTGCCCGTTCGAAAGGATTTCAACAGCCTGTCCGATGCTTTGCAGGGGATTACGGATTTCGTGCGCCAGCATAGCGGCCATGCGCCCCATCGCCGCCAGCCTTTCCTGACCCGCCAGTTTTTGTTCAAGCTGACGAAAGTCCGTGATGTCTACCAGAGACAGTAACCATTTGGCCTGTTCATTACCTTCCGGCATCTGTACGGCCATGATCAATGATACCCGCCCCTGCTTCTCGTACTCACATCGGCACGCATGCCTGTTGCCATCCTCAAGGAAACGTTGCAATTGCAACGGCAACGGTATCACCATGGGCAAAGGCTTTCCCCGGATATCACTACCCGCGGCCAGCATGGAACACGCGGCCCGGTTACAATCCGATATATAACCGGCTGTATCCAGAACAAGCACGCCATCGTGCATGGTCTCCATCACCTGTCCATGCAATATCTTCAGCTTGCGATGCATACGGACAGCCTGCGAACCCTCCGCGAGCAGTCGTTGTTGGCGGCGCGCAATATACCCCATGGCGCCGCCAACAAGCAGCAAAGCGGACACCTGCATCAAAACAGACAGGGATTCACTGACCGAAAGCGCATGCTGATCATACCATGCAGCGATGTAGACACTTCCCAGGTAGCACCCGCTTGCGGCAAGAGCCACGGTAAGCGACAGCATCACCTGCATCTGGGTTCCGGCCGCAATAATGATCAGGCCGAACAGCAAAACAAAGGGACTGACTAGCCCGTCCGTAACAAATACCAGCACTGACACCAGGAACATGTCACCCAGAAGCTGGAAACCAATCTGCACGCCCCGAGGAACCCGCGTGCTCGTCAACCTCCATTGCACCATGAGTAAAATGGCCTGAAGAAACGCCGTGGTTACCAGTACGCCACGCTGCATCCTGGGCAAAGGATAAAAATAAAAGTAGGCAACGGTGAGCATTAGCAATACCGCAATGATGGCTCTGGCAATGAGCAGATGCTTTATCTGATGCCCGGTTTTATTGTTTATTTCCAAGGAAAGCGAAGATCGCACTTGTCACTTTCCGTGGAGTAAAAAGGCCATGGACGGACTTTTTACGGTTTCATCATGAATGCCCAGGTTAAACCACCGAAGCCATCTGGAAGATGGGCAGATACATCGAAATAACAAGCCCGCCAATCACGACGCCCAAAAAAGCCATAATAAGGGGTTCCATCAATGCTGTCATATTATCCACCGCGGTATCCACTTCTTCCTCATAAAAGTCCGCGATCTTGGCCAGCATATCCTCCAGGCTGCCCGTTTCCTCGCCAATACTGATCATTTGCGTCACCATGATGGGGAAAACCCCGCTTTGCTCAAGCGGCATGGCCAGTGTCTGTCCCTGGCTGATTGATTCTCTGGCCTTAAGGACCGCTTCTTCGATAACGACGTTACCCGCGGTTTCCGCCACGGTGCTCATCGCCTCAATGATCGGTACGCCTGCGGCGGCCAGGGTCGAAAACGTCCGGCAAAAACGCGCCACGGCTCCCTTGCGCAGCACATCGCCCATAACGGGAAGGTTCAGCAATAATTTATCGATCTGATAACGCCCCCGTGGCGTCTTGTAGAGATAGCGCACACCGAAAACAAGGGCAATGGGAGCCCCTGCCACCACATACCAGTACGTGACAAAAGCATCGGAGATCGCCATGGTAATTTTGGTTGGTCCGGGAAGATCCGCGCCAAAACTCGCAAACATCTCTCCAAAGACCGGAATCACAAAAATCATTAAAATTGCCGTGACAATAAATGAGACCGTGACAATGGCTGCCGGATACACCAGTGCCGATTTGATCTTGGCTTTAAGCGATAGCGCCTTTTCCTTATAGGTGCAGAGCCTGAGCAAAACAGTGTCCAGGATGCCGCCCTGTTCGCCTGCTTCGATTAGGGAACAGGTCAGACGATCAAAGTTCTTGGGAAACTGGCGCATGGTTTCTCCCAGGGGAGAACCGCTTTCCAGCCCGGTACGTATATCTTTCAATAATTTCCCCATGGCCTTCTTTTCCGTGCCGCGCTCGGCCAGTTCAAAGCACTGAACCAGGGGAAGACCCGCATTGATCATCGTGGATAACTGGCGGAAAAATACCGTGATATCCTTTTCCGTTACCTTTTCGGGAAAGATAACAATTTCAGTCGGCTTTTTTTTGACCTTGACATCAACCATCCCCTGACGCCGCAGGGTCGCTATCGCAACATCACGATTTGCGACCTCCATTTCGCCGGAACGATCCTGGCCCGCCCGCGTTTTCCCCTGCCAACGATAAATCACCATTAGTCCGTCACCGTTACCCTTAAGCATTCCTCGAGAGAAACGATCCCCTTTTTCACCTTGGAGAGCGCCGCCATACGCAACGTTTTGACTCCCTTGCTGACTGCAATTTCGTTAATCCTGTCCGCATTTTCTCCTGTATATACCGCATCCCGGATTTCCTGGAAGATTGGCATCACCTGATAAATCCCCACGCGACCTTTGTAGCCCGTGCCATTGCATACGGGGCAACCCTTCCCCTGTTTCGGATGAAAATCACCAACTTCATTTTCCGGAACGCCGGCATCGATTAGCGCTTCCGGCGGAACCTCAATATGCTCCGCGCATTCCATGCACGTGCATCGGGCTAAACGTTGCGCCGAAACAAGATTAACCGCGGATCCCACAAGAAAATTCTCCATACCCATATTCACCAGACGATTCATGGTGGATGGCGCATCGTTGGTATGCAGGGTTGCCAGTACCAGATGGCCGGTCAGCGCCGCCTTGATACCAATCGCAGCCGTTTCGTGGTCACGAATTTCACCGATCAGGATGATATCCGGATCCTGCCGCAGAAAAGAACGCAAAATACGGGGAAAATCAAGACCAATATCCGGATGGACATTTACCTGGTTGATGCCCATGAAATTAAATTCCACCGGATCTTCGGCGGTGGAGATATTGACACCCGGCTGGTTCAGTTCCGCCACTGCCGAATACAGACTCACCGTCTTGCCCGATCCCGTGGGTCCTGTCACCAGGATCATGCCATAGGGCTGATGAATCATCTCCTTGAACCAGCGCAACGATTGCTCATCATAGCCCAGTCTGGTCATATCCAGTTGAAGACTGGAGGGATCAAGAAGGCGCATCACGACTTTCTCTCCAAACAGGGTCGGCAGCACGGACACACGAAAATCCACAGTCTTTGCCCTGGACAAGCGCAGCTTGATACGACCATCCTGTGGCAAGCGCCGTTCTGAAATATCCAGCCGTGCCAGAATCTTGATACGGGATACAAGCGCATCGCGCAACTTCATGGGTGGCCGCATAATCTCATGCAGCACGCCATCAATTCGGTAACGCACTCGCAGCACTTTCTCGTAAGGTTCAAGGTGAACATCCGATGCGCCGCGTTTGATCGCATCCAGCAATACCAGATTTACCAGCTTAACAACGGGGGCTTCTTCCGTTTCCGTCGCCAGCGCATGCTCTTCCGGATCATCCTCGCTGGTATCCACAATTTCCATATCACTGGCGTTCATGTCGGACATTAAATCGTCCAGATGCTCTTCGGCATCGTCCACCTCATCCAGTTGTTTCAGCAACTGACGCTCCAGGGCAATCACCACCTCGACCTGACAACCGCTAATGAATGCCATCTCGTCCAGGGCATTGATATCATAAGGATCAGCTACAGCCAGTGTGAGTATATTGCCCACCCGCTTGATCGGCATCGCCATATTTTTACGCATGATGTCCATGGAAATCTTGGTAATCCCCGGTTCCACCCCAATCTTTTCCATATCGACAATGGGACGGCCAAAACTTCTGGCAATAAACCGGGTGATCTCTTCTTCGGTAAACAGGCTCTGCTTGACCAGTTGCGATACCAGCGTGTCACCATTAAGATTCATCTCACGAATAATATTATCCAGTTGTTCGCGGGTAATGCGTTTCTGACGCAGAAGAATATCGCCCAGCCGTGTAGACTTCATGCTGCATTCCCCCATCCTGGAAACTCGGTGGGTTCTCTCTCAAGCCTTGCTTCCAGCCAGCGCAGGACAGATGTGCGCACAGGTTCAATCCGGTGCCAATAATAAAAGGACGCCACGCCTTGCGCCAGTAACATGGGTAGCCCGTCAATCGCTTTATGCCCGGATTGTTTCGCCGCGCATACAAAGACGGTGTTCCCATCCTGTGCATAAACCGCATCCAGCGCCACGCCATTCCCTGGGAGTTGAAACGGGAAAATTTCCGCCCTGTCTCTCAAACCAAGACTGGTCGTATTCACTATCAACGCAGCCCGACCGCATGCTTCGCCAACGTCCCGTTGATTCCAGCCCACCGTTTCAACGACCAACGTCGGCCAGGTTTCACCGGCGTGCCCGATGAAGGCGCGCAGCCGATCCCGACCTCGGTTACAAACACTCACTTTCGCTGCCTTTTCCTGCGCCAGAGCATACAGCACCGCCCGCGCGGTACCGCCCGCGCCAAAAAGAAACACCTCAGCCCCGCTGATATCAATCTTCATGCCGCGCAATACGTCCCGGAAACCTTGCCAATCGGTATTGGTCCCCTGCCATCCGGCAGCATGGCGTCTGATCGTATTCACCGCGCCAATACATTTCGCGGCTGCATCGGCCTCAACCATAGGCAACACCACCTCCTTATGAGGTACGGTCACATTGAACCCCTCAACGCCCGTGGCCCACAAACCCTCTAGCGCTCCAGCCACATCGCTTCTCCCGACGTGGAACGGCACATACACGGCATCCATCCCGCATTGCTCCAGAAATCGGTTCTGAAACAATGGCGACAACGAATGCGACACAGGATCGCCAATGATTCCAAACAGCTTTGTTTTTCCGCTTATGTTCACTTCCGTGCCAGCGTAGAACCTGACATCACAGGTGTAAAGCATGATGACTTTGCAAAAAGGCCACCCATGGCCGGGGCATTTCGTATCCCGTTCTCTGGTTGGACTAATCCATCATGGCGATTCATGGAATAATGCAGGCTAAGGAGCCTCTTGCAAAACTCGTGAGCGGCGATCGGCTTCCCCACTTTGGCTCCGGTCCAAATCCGGCATATCAGATCAGGAACGAAACTGTTCCCGGTAGAAACATTATCCGCGCGGCAAATATTTTAACGGGTTGAGGGACCGTCCATAGCGATGGACTTCATAATGCAGATGTGGTCCGGTGGAGCGCCCCTTTGATCCGATCCTCCCAATCAGTTGATCATCATCCACTTCGTCTCCCACATGAACGGCAAGGCTGGACATATGACCATAACGCGACACATATCCATAACCATGATCAATATCAATCATATTACCGAACCCCTTCATTTTTCCGGCAAACGTAACGATACCATGGCTGGCGGCCAGGACAGGCGCGCCGAAACGGTTGGCAATATCAAGTCCGCGGTGCATCTCCCGACCTCCGTTGAAGGGATCGATACGCATCCCATAGCGAGAACTTATCCATCCGCCTTCCGTTGGCCATACATGCGGTTTTGCTGCCTGTACCAGGCGTTTTTTCTCAAGCACATAGTCAATGACCGCAAGTTGGGTGTCCATGCTCGAAAGGCGGGAATCCAATCGTTCCAGTGATGCATCAACAGGATCGGGAATGGCATTCGCGACAGGCCCGCGCGGACCGCCGATGGCAGGCTCAGCAGCAAAATTGAATTCAGATGCATCCAGTGAAGCGACTTCGACCAATTGCGACCCCAGCGCATCCAGCCGTGTCAAGCTGGCTTGCATGGCGCCAATATTGCGCACATATACCGCCAGCCGCTTACGATCCGAATCAATGCGGGCTTGTAGTTTGCCAACCTGGCCTTGATAGCGGGAATGGGCCATGGTCAACCGGTTTTTCAGAGACATGATTTGATGATTCTTTATCTGGCCGTGCCAAACCTGCCATCCTCCCCATGCTCCGATTACAAGTAACGACACTAATGAGCCACTTAGGACAGCAAGCAACCGGGGTGTCATGCGCAGGGAACGAACGCTCCCGCAATCAGGCACCAGCATCAAAGAAAATGGCTTAAACAATATAAAAACCTCCCACTCAGGCAGTTTACTACTCATCCGGAAAAAGATTGTCAAGTTTAGCGTTTAAAAAAAGTTAAACATTGACCTACGTCACAATTGTTCCCAACCTTCTACAATGCAGGAGACTGTCGAAATGAAAAACAGCCTTTCCATCACGCGTCACGCTACCCAGGAATTGCTACGCAGGGCCTTCAATGCATTGCCAGCGGTCACGTATGGTTTGCTACGTGGCCGCCATGGCGTGGTTCAGGCTATTTGCCCGTTCAACTATCACCGCCCTGCCTCCGCTACAATGACAAAATACGCCCAATCGCTGGCCCAATCGCTGGCCCAATCGCTGGAATCAGATGGCATGGAACTGCTTGCGCTATATGCTTCCAGCGCATCTTCTGACGAGTGCGTGGATGATTTGCACAACCGGACAATACAAGCAATATCCGGAATGGATGGAGAAACATGCACTCGCCTGCGTGAATTGCCATTATTGATGGTGCGCCTGGATACCGAAGGACGAATGGAGGCTGTACTGTTCGCTGCTACTCCCGCGGGCGTCATCGAATTACCCCTTATTCTGCAAGAAGGTATTAGCCCGGGCGACTCATGAATGATACAGGTTAGTATACCCCTTGCAGTATAAAGAATAGGTTTCGCAACCATGCGGATTTGCCACATTGGTCTGAATCATAAAACGGCGCCGATTGAGTTGCGCGAACGCGCCGCTGTCGCTGAAATGGATGTCCCCGCGTTACTGCAACGTCTTGTAGCGGAGCCCGCCGTACGCGAAGCAGCCATGTTGTCTACCTGTAACCGCGTTGAATTCACACTCGTGACCCACGATCCGGACGCGGCCATTGCCCTGATGCATGAATGGTTTGCGGAAATCTCGGAACTTCCTCTGGATGTGGTTCTGGAACACTTGTATTCACATACATCCGAACCCGCCGTACGCCACCTGTTTGCCGTCGCGACGGGACTGGATTCTCTGGTGTTGGGCGAGCCCCAGATTCTTGGCCAGGTTAAATCCGCTTATGAGCACGCCCTTGCCGCCGGCACGGCCGGACACATCCTGCATCGCCTGTTCCAGGCCACCTTCTCCGCCGCCAAGCACGCCCGCACGGAAACGGGGATCGGCAGGCAGGCAGTCAATGTCTCTTCCTGCGCCGTAGAACTGGCCGGGCGCATCTTTGGCAGCCTGACCGGCAAGACCGTACTTCTGATTGGTGCCGGAGAAATGGCTGAACTGGCAGCCAGACACCTGCAAGGCAACGGGGTTAAAGAGATTCTCGTGGCCAACCGAACACTGGAACGCGCCAGGAAGCTCTCACGAGAGTTTGATGGCCATGCACTGACGCTTGATCAACTGGACGATTATCTGGACGCGGCGGATATCATTATTTCCAGCACGGGCGCCAATACTTATGTATTGCTGCCGGAGTCCATACAGCAGGCCATGGAAAAACGTGGTCAGCAACCGATGTTCCTCGTCGATATTGCCGTCCCTCGCGACATCGATCCGCGCGTGGGTGAATTAAATGGCATCTATCTCTATGATATTGATGATTTGCAACAGGTCGTACAGGGGCATTGGGAAAACCGTGAGAAGGAAGCGGAGGCTGCGCGCATCCTGCTGGAAGAAGATGCGGAGGATTTTCTTTCATGGCTGAAATCGCTGGAATCGGTACCGCTGATTCGCCGGGTTCAGGAAAAGATAGATATGCTTCGCCGCGATGAGCTGGAAAAAGCGCGCTACCTGAACGGGCTTGATGCAGATCAGCGGGAAGCGGTAGAACGATTCAGCCGCGCCCTGATGAAGCGGTTTATACATCCCACCCTCAAGGCATTGAAAACCCTGCCCGAGGATATCGAGGGCGATCTGTTTATGGGAGCGGCGCGCACACTGTTCGATCTGGATAATGAAATGCCTAAACGGGCACAGAAGCCCCATGAACGCTGACCTGCATTATTCGCAACGACTACCGCGCCCTTGCTTGTTCCTTTGTTCCTGCGCACAAAAAGGCCGAAGGCCGGTTGGACGAACTTCAGGTCACCCGCAGGGTGAGGGCCAGAGGCCCGAATCAATCACCCCGGCGATTGATGAATGATGCAGGCTAACCTTGATGATATTCTCAACCGTAAGGAAGACCTGACTGTACAACTATCCAACCCGGAACTCACTGGCAATCTCAAGGAATACACCAGGATTTCCCGTGAATATGCCGAAATCGAGCCCGTCGCCGAGGTTGTCACCCGGATTAAAATGGTGGAACAGCAAATCAGTGATAACCGGGAACTGCTGGACGACCCCGACTGCGATGCCGAACTGCGAACCATGGCCGAAACGGAACTGGATGAACTGAAATCCGAGGTCGAATCCCTTCAGGAGAAACTGAAGGTTCTACTGCTGCCAAAAGACCCGAATGATAGCCGCAATGTCATCCTTGAGGTGCGCGCCGGAACGGGTGGCGGCGAAGCAGCATTGTTCGCGGCCGACCTGTTTCGCATGTACTGCCGCTTTGCCGAGCATCAAGGCTACAGAGTAGAAATACTGTCCTCCAATGCGACGGGAATCGGCGGTTACAAGGAAGTCGTGGCGCAAATCACCGGTCAGGGCGCATTTTCACAATTCAAGTTTGAATCCGGCGTGCACCGGGTGCAACGTGTTCCCGAAACTGAAACCAGTGGACGTATTCATACCAGCGCCTGTACCGTGGCCGTACTGCCGGAGGCCGATGACGTGGATGTGCAGATCAACAACGATGACCTGCGCATCGATATATTCCGCGCCTCCGGTCCCGGCGGCCAGTGCGTCAACACCACCGATTCGGCGATTCGCATCACCCATATTCCGAGCGGACTGGTGGTGATCTGTCAGGATGAAAAGAGCCAGCACAAGAACAAGGCCAAGGCCATGAAGGTATTGCAGGCGCGCCTGTTCGACGCCGCCCAACAGGAAGCGCACGACGAACGCGCCGAAGCGCGACGCGGCATGGTGGGCAGCGGCGACCGTTCGGAACGCATCCGCACCTACAATTTCCCGCAGGGCCGCATTACCGACCATCGCATCAATCTTACCCTGTATAAACTGGATCAGATTCTTGGCGGCGAAATGGATGAACTGGTGGATGCACTGATCTCTCATCATCAGGCGGAATTGCTCACTGCCCACGGAGTATGACTACTTCAGGCTGGAATACCGGAGTATTCGGGGGACAAATCAAGGGCTTGCAGCGCAAGTTGTTAATTGGTAAGGAAAGTGAAAATTACACTTCTCACTTTCCGAAAAGGGCTTCACATTCATTGCCGACGAGACAAGAGTTTCAGTTTTCGGGGAGGTCATTCCTGTTGGCTCGGCTGCTTCCCGGTATGTTGGTCTGCGCTGGAACACGGTCAGGAACATCGA
>CAYOUW010000029.1:0-18777 GCA_964407235.1 uncultured Zetaproteobacteria bacterium
GCCTGAACTATTCATCAATTGCCGTGATGATCGCACCGGGCCTTTGTTCGCAACGGATTCCGGAAGAAGGCCGTAGCCGTGCCCGGGGACGACCGATCAGGTCAATTGATTGCGCCAGGGTCAATGCTGCTTGCACGGGGCGAGTTGGCCCATGCTTTGCTTCTTAGGAAAGCATGAATCCCGATACTGTTGCCCATCTTGGCACCCAGGCGCTGTACATGGTGCTGTGGCTGTCGCTGCCCATGCTGGGCGTCGCCCTGATCGTCGGCGTAGCTATCTCCCTGTTTCAGGCTGTCACCCAAATCCAGGAAATGACGCTAACCTTTGTTCCCAAGATTATCGCCGTCTTTGCCAGCATGGTGATTGCCGCACCGTGGCTGACCAGAACCATGGTTACCTACACCCGCCATATCATCGAAAGCATCCCCGGATTGCTTCGCTAGCCTGCATGAATAATCCGGGCTAATGACTTTCCCGTTTCTTGCTACGGATGATGTGGTTGCGGCCGCCCTTATTCTATTACGAGTTTCCGCCATGATCATGTTTTTGCCTATCCTCGGACATCAACTGGTGCCGCCGCAGGTCAAAATCGGCCTCATTGGCCTTGTTACCATTCTTCTTTATCCCGTTGTTCGTCCCTCCCTGCCTGAAATTCCACCATCGCCTGTCGCTTTCAGTCTGATCGCCGGCCAGGAGATTCTTATCGGGGGCATGTTGGCCATGCTCTCCCGACTTATCTTCACCGCAGTGCAACTGGCCGGACAAATCATGAGCTCCCAGATGGGCATGACCATTGCCAACGTGTTTGATCCCGTGACCAACGCGCAAATCGCCGTCGTGGGACAGATGGCCGTCGTCCTGGCCATGCTGATATGGCTGATCACAGGCGGACATCATGCATTTCTGATGGCAATATCTGATTCTTTCAACATTCTCCCCATCGGTCATACATGGTCATTCGCGGGATGGCAGGCGTTGAATAATGCCGCGGCCAACATGTTCGTCCTTGGCTTGCGCCTGACCGCTCCTGTTTTGTTACTGCTGCTCTTTACCTATGTTGCGCTGGGTTTGCTCTCACGCGCAGTTCCCCAGATTCAGATTTTTTTCGTCAGTTTTCCCGTCACTATTGGTTTGGGGCTGTTCGTCTTCGCCCTCTCTCTGCCCGTATTTTTGTCGCTGACGCATGATGGCTTTAGCGCACTGTACCACCGCATTCCCCGATTCCTGCATCTATTGGCAGGCGGGTGAGGCGTTCTGATTATGTCTGACGAACAGGATAAATCCCAACAAACTGAAGACGCCTCTCCAAAAAAACTTGAGGACGCACGTAAAAAAGGGCAAGTCCCCGCCAGCAAGGAACCGTCAACGGCCATATCATTTCTGGTACTGGCGGGATTGGGGATAACCGGTATCGGATCATGGTCCCTGCAACAGATCACGCACATGATGCGCCACTATTTGTCGGGCAGCGTGAGCATGCTTCGTACCGATGGTCCCGGCATGCAATCACTGCTGTTTTCAATCAGTAAAGATATGGGAATGATCTTTCTACCCATCGTCCTGCCCATGATGATATTAGGTATATTGATTACGGTCATGATCTCCGGACCAGTATTCACCTTTGAAACACTCACGCCAAAACTGGAAAAAATTAGCCCGTTAGCCGGTTTTAAACGCCTGTTCTCCACCAAAGGTCTGGCTGAATTCATCAAATCCGTATTAAAATTATGTGTTATTTCCCTGGCATGCTGGGTCGTTCTGAAAGAACTCCTGCCAGATGCGGTGCTATCCGGCCGCACCAACGCCGGCGCCATTGGTCATCTGGCTGTCCGGGGTACGATCAACGTCGCCGCGCTCTCGGCGATCATCTTTTTTTTCATTGCCCTGGTGGATGTACTCTATCAACGCTGGGAGCATGCCAAGGGACTGCGCATGTCCAGGAAAGACGTTAAGGATGAAAACAAGGAAAGCGAAGGCGATCCGCAGCTTAAGGCCAAGGTTCGCCAGATTCAGCAGGAGCAGGCTCGTAGTCGCATGATGGCGGACGTCCCCGAGGCCAACGTCATTATCACCAACCCGACGCACATCGCTATCGCCCTCACCTATCAATCCGGTGCGCCGGGAGCGCCCAAAGTCATCGCCAAAGGCAAGGGGAAAATAGCTGAAAAAATTCGGGAAATTGCGCGGGAATATCATGTTCCCATCCGTGAAAACAAACCTTTGGCAAGATCCTTGTTTACGAGTGTCAAGGTCGGGCATGAGATACCCGAAGAGCTGTATGAAGCCGTAGCCATTATTTTGGCGAAAATATTCCGCATACGAACGCCGGCACAGGAGGTCTGAAAAAAATATTATGCAAGCAGCGGCAACCCTTGCAATTCAACGCTTTGGACGGCACTCGGATGTGATGCTGGCCATCGGCGTGCTGGGCATCCTGCTCATCATGATGGTGCCCGTTCCGACATGGCTGATGGATTTGATGCTGGCCGCCAATATTACGATTGGTATCGTCATTCTTCTGACATCTATCTATGTACTCAAGCCTCTGGATTTTTCAGTATTCCCTTCATTGCTTCTGCTCACCACGCTGTTCCGGCTGGCATTAAATGTCGCCAGTACGCGCCTGATTCTGCTGCACGGGCAGGAAGGCCCGGCAGCCGCGGGCCGCGTCATCGAAGGATTTGGTCAGTTTGTCGTGGGCGGCAATACCGTGGTGGGACTCATTCTCTTTCTGATTCTGGTCCTGATTAACTTCATTGTGATTACCAAGGGGTCCACACGTATCGCCGAGGTCGCTGCCCGCTTCACCCTGGATGCGATGCCCGGCAAGCAAATGGCGATTGACGCCGATCTGAATGCAGGTCTGATCGACGACAAAACCGCACGCACCAGGCGCGAATTTGTTGCCCGGGAAGCAGAATTTTACGGCGCCATGGACGGCGCCAGTAAATTTGTTCGTGGCGATGCCATCGCCGGCCTTGTCATTACGGCCATCAACATCTTTGCCGGGCTGATTATCGGGACCATGCAACAGGGCATGCCACTTTCCGACGCCATGCACGTATACAGCATTTTAACCGTTGGCGACGGGCTGGTCTCACAAATACCGGCATTGGTTATTTCAACGGCCGCGGGCATCATTATCACCCGTGCAGGCGGCGAAGCGGCGCTCCCTCAGGAACTTTCCCGTCAATTCACGCAAAATCCGAAGGTGCATATGGTGGGATCAGGCGCCCTGTTTCTGATGGCGCTGGTTCCCGGACTACCCTTCATCCCTTTCCTGTTGCTATCCGC
This sequence comes from uncultured Zetaproteobacteria bacterium, assembly GCA_964407235.1. Taxonomy (GTDB): domain Bacteria; phylum Pseudomonadota; class Zetaproteobacteria; order Mariprofundales; family Mariprofundaceae; genus JAUZQZ01. Next base: position 3,295 of record CAYOUW010000029.1, read on the forward strand.
GACACTTGGTATTACGGCATGGTATCTGCACACATCCGAGGCCGCGAAAACGGCAGCGAATGCGCTGGAAACGGATCCAACACCGCTGGAAGCCAAACCGGAGGAACGCCTTTCCGAATTGTTGACGGTAGATCCCATCCGCCTGGAGGTAGGGTACGGTCTGATCGACCTGGTGGAATCCGGCCATGACAGCAATCTTCTGGATCGCCTGCAAGCCGTGCGCCGTCAAATTGCCCGCGATATTGGTTTTATATTACCGCCGGTTCATATCAAGGACAACCTGCAATTGGGCGTAGGGGATTACCGCGTCCTGATTCGTGGCGCTGAAATAGGGCGCGGCGAAATACGTCCACGCAACCTGCTGGCGCTTGAGGGGCAGCAAACTGGCGAACCCGTCGAAGGCGTCGCCACGCAGGAACCTGCATTCGGGCTTCCAGCCCTGTGGATTGACAATGACAAACGGCAGCAAGCGGAACTCTCGGGTTATACGGTCGTGGAGCCTGCCACCGTCATTGTTACCCATATCACCGAACTTCTACGCCGGCATGCCTATGAGATTCTGGATCGGGCGCAGGTCAGGGAATTACTGGACAACCTGTCCGAACGTTATCCCAAGATCGTGGAGGATATCGTGCCGGGTCAGGTATCCCTGGGACTGCTTCAGAATGTGTTGCAACGCCTGCTGGCCGAATGGGTCCCCATACGCGATCTCATGCTCATTCTTGAAACACTGTCGGATGCGGGAGAAACGCACGATATCGATACGCTGGTTGAGCGCGTACGCGCCCGCCTTGGCCGATCCATTGTCCAGCATCATCTGAACGACCAGGGGGAATTGCGTGTTTTCACCCTGGAATCGGGGCTGGAACAGAACATGAACGAGCGTGCCGCTAGCCAGAGCGGTGCGGCAATACCCATGGATATTCAGCATTGGCAGCGCTTTACAACCCGATTGAGTGACGCCGTTGCACGCCATGATGTGGATACGCCGGTCATTCTTACCTCGCCTCAGTTACGCAACCCGTTGGCCAGAGCCTTAAGCCGCATCATGCCAAGGATCGCCATACTCTCCATTGCTGAAGTTCCTTCCAATATTACCGTCCATCCGCTGGAACAGGTGGGTGTCTGATGCCCGGACAGGAGCGCTAAGTGCAGGTCCGCGTATTTTCCGCCTCCAAATTGCACGAGGCGCTGGCCCTTGTGCGCCAGGAATTGGGACCGGAAGCTGTCATCCTGGATCGAAACAGGAAGGTGAACGGGAACCATGAGACCATATGGCAGGTGCATGCGGCGCTGGATACGGAAACAGAGCCTTGTGCGAAAACAGCATTGTCCACGCCGGAATCCGGAACAAAAAAGCGGCTGGAAGCCTCTATGCAACGGCTGGAACGCATCATCACGGGACTGGGCAAGCAGGAAACGAACGGACTGCGCGCCACGCTGCCGGACGCCGCTGCGCAAAGCGCTTTTGACCAGCTCATTTTTCTCGGCGTAAGCGCCAGCCATGCGGCGGACATGGCGGTTAGTTTTTCCAGCCGCGCGCCCGTATGCGCTTCCCTGTTAAAGTGGGGTAACAAGCTTAATCCGAAAAAACGCCGGGAAATTGTATTGTTGATCGGGCCGGGTGGCGCGGGAAAAACGACGATGGCGGCAAAGCTGGCAACGTATTACAGCCTTCAAGGGATACCCGCCGCTTTTGTCAGCACGGATACCGAACGCATGGGCGGCCTGGATACCCTCGCGGCTTATACCGACGTACTCGGGGTCCCCATGATCCCCCTGCGGCGCCCGGATCAGATATCCAAAGTCATGGCCGAAACAAAACCGGCACGATTGGTGCTAGTGGATACGGAAGGCTGGAGTTCACAAGAATCCGGCGCCCTCCGGCGTCAGCAAAAACTGTGGAAAGGCCTGCCTGTCAGCCGCCGTATGCTGATGATGCCCGCCAATCTGGATGAGAGCGATGGCGTGAAACTGTTGGATGCCGCTTCGGCATTGAACATCACCGACATTGCATACAGCAAGGTCGATGAAACCTGCATGATCGGCAAACTGATCAACTGGGGCGTCGCATCAGGGATCCCGCTTTCCTATTGCAGTTACGGCCGGGAGGCATCGGAAGGCATCGGTCTGCTGACCCCCAGGTCATTAACGACGCTGTTGGCCAGCCAATGCGCAGTCCGGGATAAGGAGTTAACATGAACGCACGCACAAACTGCCACAGCAATGCATCGCCACAGGTAATTGCCGTCGCCAGCGGCAAGGGCGGCGTTGGGAAGACTTTTTTTTCCGTTCATCTGGCTGCCCGTGCGGCTGAAGCCGGGAAACGCGTCCTGTTGATGGATGCCGATCTGGGACTTGCCAATGTTGATGTGATGCTGGGAATTACCGCCAGGGCTTCTGTTCATGATGTTGTGGAAGAGAAAATTGGCTTAAGCCAGGTGCTGGTGCATAGTAACCATGGCTTTGATGTCCTGCCCGGAGGTTCCGGGCTGCACACGCTGACAAGACTGACCTCCCGTCAACAGCGGATTCTGCTGGATGAACTGGATGCGACGGGCAGCAATTATGATATGATCATCATTGATACCGCCGCGGGCATCGGAGACAATGTTCTGTATTTTGTATCCGCATCTGAATCGGCCCTGATCATACTGACCCCGGATCCGACATCCCTCACGGATGCCTATGCATTGATCAAGGTGCTTTCCCGGCAGCGGGACATGCACCGGTTCATGGTCGCGGTCAATCAGGCGGATGAAATCGATGCGCAAATTACCTTTCGCCGCTTGATGTCCGTCACCGACCGTTACCTTGATGTGCACCTGGATTATATGGGATATCTCCCTCGATCCCGCGACGTGCGGCAAGCGGTTCAGGCGCAACGTCTGTTAATTCGCGGTGAACCATGGCCGGAACCCATGCGACGAATACTGGATACGATTCTGGATCAGCCACGCGATACGTCCCGCGGCGGCGGGTTACAATTTTTCTGGCAGCATAGCCTGAATGAGGCATTAGCCTCCGGGCCGCTTCCTGTCGTCGATGCGCAGGGAACAGGCGCATAATGCCATCGGGCTATGCGGCTATCTGCGGTGCATGCACCGGCCTGCTGGCCGGTTTTGCGATCTCCATGCTTCTCAACCTGGGAGTTTCGGATGCGGTTTATCGCATCATCGTGCTGACCATTAGCGGCGCATGGATGGGAATATTACTCGCATGGCTGGATCATCTGCTGACGCCTTCACAGACCCGGGCCGACAAGCACGGGACGCATCTGCCATGAATACCCTCTATGGCGCGATTGAGACGGAACCCTTGAACGATGCGGAACAACTGCTTCACGAATATTTACCCATGATCCGTTATCACGCAGGCCAACTGATTCGCCGGGTTCCGGATTCAATGGAAATGGATGATTTGATGGATGCCGGCGTTCTGGGGCTATTGGATGGCGCTCAACGTTTTGACGCCAGCCGCGGGGTAAAATTCAAGACTTTTGCCGCCTACCGGGTGCGCGGCGCCATGATCGACTATCTGCGACAATTCGACTGGTTACCAAGGGGCATGCGCGATACGTCCAAGCAGTTACAGCAGGCGCTACTCGAACTGGAACAACAGCATGGACGCCCCGCGGAGGATGCCGAAGTCGCGATACATCTGGGTATCAGTATGCGGGAATACCGTACGCGCCTGGAACAGGTGCGGGGCATGGCCGTGGTTTACTTCGATGATCTGCCCCGCTTCAACGGAAACGAAGATGCATTGAACGTCCTGGAATCCATGGAAGGCAACCGCGACCAGCAACCTGAATATCAAACAGCCGTCCATCAGTTCGCCGGACATCTGGCCGATGCCATTGGCAAGCTTCCCGCCCGCGAACGCATTATCCTGACCCTTTACTATTACGAAGAACTGAGCATGAAAGAGGTGGCGCTTGTCCTTGGCCTGACCGAATCCCGCGTCTCGCAGTTGCACGCGCAAATGGTGCTGCGATTGCGCGGCATACTTGGTCTCGACCTTTCAAAATAAGGAGCATGCCATGATTGATTCATCCTTTATCTCCGCAGGGAGCCTTGCAACCCTGTTCAACCTGCTGATTATCGCCGCCATTGGCGGCCTGTGGCTCATGTGGACGCGCGCATCCCGCAGGCAAAAGAAGATCGAGACTTTATTGATTGCAACGTCCGAACAACTGGACGAAGCCTCGCGCCATCTTGAAGAAGCCATGACTCATATTCAACGCATACAAAACCGGGAAGAACATGCCTCCTCCCCATCCGAAAATTCAGAGAACAGAGCAGCCCCGTCATCCATGGAACCCCGCTTGCCGGAGCGCTCGCCCGTCACCTGCGTCCTGCGCATGCATCGTGAAGGCTATTCTCCCGAAGATATCGCAACCAGCCAGGAAATCGCTCTGGCCAGGGTAAAACTGATGCTGAAATTGCATGAACGCAAGGCGGCATAACAACGGAGCCTTTCCATGCTCCCTCTCATGACGCAGGCCCGGTGGAAAAAATCTCCGTCACAGGAGGAAAAATCTTCCATCGAAACAGGATGGCGCGCAAACCATGGTTGATTTAACGGGGTTTTTCAGCGGTTCGGCTTTGGCATCAGTTTTGCGTTATGGATAGAACGCGATTTAAATCGGGTAAGTTTTGGAGGAGAAGACATGCAAACTGGTTTCTTTGTTGCCGGCGTAGCCGGACAGGCAAAACAGAAGAGGATGGACAACATTGCTCATAATCTGGCCAATGTGAACACCACCGGGTTCCTGAGCGGGCATATGACATTTCGCACCTCGATGACTGAAAAACTGGCATTATACAGCGATAAAAGATATTCACCCGCGGCGTATGCCAGTGAAGGAAATTCGTTTGTCGATACCCGCCCCGGAAATATCCTGGATACCGGCAATGATCTTGATTTTGCCATTATCGGCAACGCCTGGTTCCAGATCCGGACCGGCCCGAATGAAATAGCTTATACGCGCGCGGGAAACTTTAAGCTGGGTCCGAATGGCGGGCTTGTGACACAGGACGGGAAACCTGTTCTGAGTTCCGGTGGTACGCCCGTTCAATTACCGCCCGGCCGTATCGAACTGACGGACCAGGGCGGATTGTATGTGAACAAGAAAAAGGTCTCGGATATCGGGATGTTTCAGATTCTGGATACGTCAAAAATCCAGCGTACCGGCAAAGCGCGTGTTACCACGCCCGCCAACAACGCCACGCCCGCGGGCGCTAACACCACGGTCCGCCAGGGAAAACTGACCGGTTCCAATGTCAACAGCGTTCTAACTATGGTGAAGATGATCGATGTTACGCGCAGCTCCCAGAGCATGATGAAGATGATCGAGCAATACAATCGTGTGGCCGTTTTGCTGAGTGAACAGGTAGGCCGAATTCAGGGATGATGAGTTCGCAAGAAGTCATCAAAGCGCCCATGGACGGGCTTTTTATGACTTCATCAGGGGTAAGAAAACTACGGAATAAAAAAAGGAGTTGAATAATGATGCGATCACTATGGACAGCGGCAACGGGCATGGCGGCCCAGGCCTTGAATGTCGATGTTATTTCCAACAATCTGGCCAATATCAACACAACGGGATTCAAACGCGGGCGCGCCAATTTTGAAGATCTGATGTATCAGCAGATCAAATCCCCCGGAACAAAGAATAATGCAGGCAATCAACTGCCAAACGGTATTCAGGTGGGGCTTGGCGTGCGTACCGCGGGTATTGATCGCGTGCAAACCGAGGGAAATTTCCAGCAGACGGGCAATCCCATGGATATCGCCATCGAAGGGCGCGGTTTCGTTCAGGTCCTGTTGCCCAATGGTGAGTTGGCATATACGCGCGGAGGCAGCCTTTCCATCAACAGCCTGGGACAAATCGTCACTCAGGATGGCTATCGCATCATTCCCACCCTGACCATTCCACAAAACGCCATGTCGGTGACCATCACGCCCGACGGCAGTGTCTCTGCCGTGCAACCTGGAAACATTTCCACCATTTTGGGACAGCTTCGATTGACGAATTTCGCCAATCCCGCCGGACTTACCGCTATCGGCAGGAATATGTTACAACAAAGCGTGGGCAGCGGCCCTCCCATTACCGGGTCGCCCGGAGTCAATGGTCTGGGAACGATCACCCAGGCAACCCTGGAAACCTCCAATGTCAGTGCGGTGGAGGAGATGGTCAACCTCATCGCCGCGCAGCGATCCTATGAAATGAACTCCAAAGCTATCCAGGCCGCTGACGAGATGTTGCAGGCAGCCAACAACATCAAGCGATAACGGGGGATCACCCGATGAAGAGATGTCCGGCTTCCCGCCTTTTTCGCATGGCTGTCCTTACCCTGATGCTGGGCCTTTCGCCCGCCATGGCGGTAGCGGCGCCGGATGCGGCGCTTAAAAGTTCGCTTGCATCTTTTTTTACCCGTGGCGTCGAGTTCGAGGGGGCCCGCGCCGAATTGCTTGAAGTGGACGGATGGCCCGACGTCCGGGGATCCCTGCACTGGAAGCTTCCCCATATCAGCGGACATCCAGGCCGTATTTCCCTGATTGCATGGCGTGGCAAACCGGCGCGGCGGCAGCGCTGGTATGTGCCTGTCAAGTTACGCTGGTGGAAGCGCGTCGTTGTGGTGAATGCGGGATTACCGGCCCGCACCATCCTGTCTCCAAAGCTTCTTTCCGTGGCGCGCCGCGATATTACAGGGCATACCGGCAAAATATGGTCCCGCCCTTCCCTAATGAAGGGCTTGCGTCTGACGCAGGCGGTCGATGCCGGAACCATTATTTCCGCCCGGATGGTGATCCGCCCTCCCCTGCTTCAATATGGGGATCAAGTCACACTGATTGTGCATATGCCGGGCATCAGCGTTCGGGCATCAGCCCGCGTATTGCAAGGCGCTTCCCTGGGGCAACGCATTCGGGTGCAGAATATGAGCAGCAAGAAAATTCTACAGGCCGAAGTGGTGGACCGGCATACGGTTCAGGTGCAGATCGGGGGGGCGTGATGTGGCGCATGGCATGGATTTCCACCCTGCTCTTGCTGTCCTCCTGCATGCCCGGTACCTATTCGGTCACCCATGACAAACATGCGAAGGAGGCGCAAAAGGCTCTGAACCGGGCCATGCCCAACGTCAACAAGACCGGGTCGCTGTGGGCTGGAAGATCCTCCCTGTTCACGGATGCCAAGGCGCATCGCGTGGGTGATCTGATCACCGTTCTGGTCTCGGAAAAAGCCAGCGCCACCCGATCTCTCGGCTCCATGAAAGCAAAAAAATCCAGTCGTAAAATGAGTTTATCCGCCGTGTTCGGTTACGGAACATCACTGTCAGACAAAAACCCTAATTTCAAACCGGATTCAGCCCTTAACATCAGTGATGAGAAAAACTTTAACGGATCGGGCAGCACGAACAATTCGGACACCCTCACCGCCAGCGTCACCGCCATCGTCACCCGGGTGTTTCCCAACGGCAACATGGGCGTGGTGGGCCGCCGGCAGGTCACGATCAACGATCAACCACAGGCGCTGGTCTTCTCGGGCGTGATCCGTCCGGTGGATATCGGACCGGATAACACCATTCCTTCCTCGAAAGTGGCGCAGGCCAACATCAGCTATGGCGGTGGCGGTGAACTGGCCACGGTGGCGCACGAAGGCTGGCTCTCGCAGGCGCTGGATCAGATATGGCCATTCTAAGGAATATCACCGCAATCGCCCTGCTGGCGCAGTTTATCCTGCTGGTCATGCCGACCACCTCTTCCTCTGCCGAGCGCATCAAGGATATCGCGGACGTGGAAGGCGTGCGCGGCAACGCACTGGTGGGCTACGGGCTGGTGGTGGGTCTGAACCGTACCGGCGATAACGCCATTACCTCGCCATTTTCGGTCTATACCGTATTGTCCATGCTTGAAAAACTTGGTATACGGTTACGGGACAAGATCGTCATCGCCAGCACCCTTCCGAGGAATGTTGCCGCGGTCATGGTGACAGCCGAATTGCCGCCGTTTGCCAGACCGGGCCAAAAGCTGGATGTCACGGTTTCCAGCCTGGGCAATGCCACCAGTCTCAGGGGCGGCACGTTGTTGGTCACACCGCTTCTGGGTGGTGACAATCAGATTTATGCCATGGCGCAGGGCTCGATTTCCATTGGTGGATTTACTGCCAGCGGCAAGGGTGCCAGCCTGGTCAAGAATCACCCGACGGCAGGCCGTATTCCCAACGGCGCCGACATCGAAAAAGCCGCCCCGCATGGCCTGAAAAATGATCAGGATCAAGTTATTCTGAATCTCCGCCAGGCTGATTTTACCACCGCCAAGCGCATGACTGACGCCATCAACGCCCATTTCGGCGATGGCATGGCGCACGCCTTAAGCGCCGGGTCCGTGGTGGTTGAAAACCCTACCTCCAACGCGGTATCCCTCATCGCCGAACTCGAAGGGATTGAACTCATCACGGACCACCCTGCCATCGTCGTGATGGATGAGCGCACCGGCACCATCGTCATGGGCAGCGAGGTGCGTATCGATACCGTAGCTGTCGCACACGGCAATATCAGCGTTTCTATTACGGAAGTGCCGCAGGTGTCGCAACCCAACGCCTTTGCCGGCGGAACCACAACCACCGTAGCACGGACGGATTTGCAGGTGACGCAGCAGAAGGCGCGGCTTGTCGTACTACCCAAACAGGTGTCGCTCGCCAGGCTGGTCACCGCCCTGAACGCCGTCGGCGCCACACCCAACGACCTGATCGCCGTGTTGCAGGCCATCCAGGCCGCGGGCGCATTACACGCGAAACTGAAAATGATATGAGAGATTTGGTTGAAACCGTTATTGCACAGGTTATGAAAAAGGATCCGTGGCCAGTACCGGCAAAACGTCACGCGCCCGGGCGCATCACAGGCATTCACAAACCGGCATTCACGGCCAGTGGCGCGGCGGCTATCGGAAAACCCGTGCGGAAACATCAGGATGAACGTCTGTGGAAGGCCAGCCTGAAATTCGAGGCCCTGTTCACGCAGCAAATGCTCGCCACCATGCAAAAGTCGGTGCCCAAATCCGGTCTGCTACCCGGCGGTTTCGCCGAGGACGTACACAACGCCATGTTCGAACGGACGGTCGCGGAAGCGATTGCCGAACAGGGAAGCATTGGTATTGCTGACAGTATTTACCGGCAATTGAGCCGATCCGATATGGCGCAAAAAAGTGAATCCCGAACACGTAATGCTCAAGTATATATGAATTCTTCCGATAAACAGATTCAGCGGCTTGAAAAAGCCCGTATCCACGCAGGGAGGTAATATGGTGCGCATCAGCGGCTCTAATCGCTCACCGGGCATTTCGTCTTCAAAAGCGGCGAAGAAAAGCAGGCCTGCATCTGCATCGACTCATGCCGGATCTTCTGATCAGGTACAAGTGACGAATGCTACCGCCTTGCGGGAGAAAGCAAAAGCCATGCTGGCGGACATGCCTGATGTGCGGCTGGAACGTATTGAGGAAATCCGGAACGCGCTCGATCAGGGCCGATATGAGGTTGATAATCGCAACGTAGCGAATCGTATTATTATCAACGCGATGGCGGAACACGCATGGTAACCCTGCCCCGGCAAATTCAGGACGCCGATCTGGATAAATTATACGGCTTGCTGAACCATATGGATGCCTGCGCCCGAAATATCGAACAAATCACGGAACACGAGCGCGAAGCCGCCCGCAACTTCGATGCCGAATCGCTCATACAATTATCGGAACTGCGCGGCCAATCGTATCAGGCGCTTATAGAAATGGAGAATCAGTGCCGTAAATTACTGGTTCAGTACGATGCTCCGGAGGATATGTCCCTCAGGGTGTTCATTGACCTGTTTGCCGCCCGTCACGCGCATGAACTCCAGGCTCTCCGGCGCTCACTGTACACGCGCATGATGCATATCAATAAAATCAGTGAAGACAGCCGGATCCATCTCAAGGCCGCCTATGATGTAACCATCGGCGTATTGCAACATATCGGCGCCGTTGAACCCAAACAGACTTACGGACCGGGACGTTCGGCATGAGCCTTTTCAGCACTCTGAATATCGCCTCATCATCACTGAGAGCTCAGCAGGCGGCGATCAACGTCATATCCAACAACATTGCCAATGTCAATACGCCCGGCTATTCGCGTCAAACGCCGGATTTGAGTACGGCTGTCTCGGAACAGACGGGAGGCTTTAATTTTGGACGTGGCGTCCAACTGTCAAATATTCGCCGCGCCGTGGATCCCTTCCTGGTCCGGGCTCAGGCCAAAAATGCCGGGCAACTCGCCTTTTCCAACACGGTGGAACAGGGCTTAAACTCGGTAGAAAGCGTATTCGGCAGCCTGGGGACGCCCGGACTGGCGACCAGTCTGGATGCCTTCTTTCAGGGCTTTCAGCAACTGGCCAACAATCCGCAGGATACGGCTCAACGTTTTAACGTGCGCGCCCGCGCCCAGGATATTGTCAATGAACTCAAAGGGATGCGTAGCCAATTGGTGAGCGCGCAAACCAGCGCCAATGCCGGCATTGACCAGAAAATCACCCGGGCCAATTTGCTACTGGACCAGATTGCATCATTGAATACGCGTATCACGGCCAGAGAAACCGGAACAAGCGGTCAGGCCAACGATTTGAGGGATCAGCGGGATACGGCCATAAGCAATCTCTCCAAACTACTGCCGGTGCAGGTAATCAACGCTGAAAACGGTGATTTGATCATCCAGACCAAAGGAGGTGATTTACTCGTCCAGGATAATACGGCGCACCATTTGGCCAGGGGGGGGGGCGGGCCGGAAGGCTTTCCCGTTATCGTTATCCGAAACACCAATTCGGTGGTTCGGGGTCTGAATCAGGGGGGCGAGATCGGCGGCCTGCTGGCGCTACGCGACGGTCAACTGAGCCGTTATATTACCCAGGTGGACAGCATCGCCGCCAATCTCGCCTTTGGCGTCAATCAATTGCAAGCCAGCGGCGCAGGCCTGACCTTGCCTTCCACCGTCACATCAGGACAGGCTGCCACCGATCCGGCCGCGGCACTGGATTCAACCACACAGGGCGTTCCCTTTGCCAGCCGGATTGTAAACGGAAGTTTCAAGGTGCATGTGTATGATTCCACCGGCGCACCGACGACGCCGGGAGGAACCGCGATCAACATTACGGCCGGCTCAACCACGCTCAACAACGTGGCATCACAATTGAACGCCGTGACGGGAATCACCTCCAGCGTCAATGCCGCCGGATATCTGGTCATCAAAGCGGCAACAGGCGACACCATCGGCTTCAGCAATGATACCAGCAACTTCCTTCCAGCTTATGAAATCAACTCATTTTTTCATGGTGGCAATGCTTCGGATATTGCCATCGCCCCGAATATCGTCGCCGATGGAAACAATATTGCGGCAGGCGCCATTGATTCGGCCACATCCCTGCATCCGTCCGGAGGCAACAGTATCGCACTTGGCATTCTGGCATTGCAGAATAAAGCCATTGCATTTGACGGCACGACTCCCGCCAGTTTGCATCATCGCAGCACGAATCTCTCCAGCCAGTATGGCACGGATGTCGCTACGGTCCAGCAGAACAGCGCCTTCCGTGAAGCGGAATCACAGTCGCTGACCAGTCAGAGGCAGGCCTTTTCGGGCGTGAACACGGACGATGAACTGATTTCCATGATGAAGTTTCAACGAGCCTACCAGGCTTCAGCCAAAGTCATTCAAACGAGCAATACGATGCTCGATTCCCTGATGGGTCTGATAAGCTAGACAGACCATGCGAGTCACCCGGAACCAACTCTACGACACCTTGCTCACCGGCATTCGCAATCAGCTTGACATTCAGGCGCGGGGCGATGCGCAGGTGTCTTCAGGCAAACGATTCCAGCGCCCCGCGCAAGCTCCGCTCGACTATAAAATCTCACTGGATATCCGTCATGCGCAAACGGGCGTACAATCGAGCCTCACGGCCATCAATACCGCCAGCACCCGATTAAACAACAGCATGAGCGCCTTAAACAGCATGCGGCAACTGCTGGTGCGGGCGCAAACGCTGGCTGTGCAACAATCTTCAGGGCAAATCAGCGCTGCGGAAAGGCAGACGACGGCAGTGGAAGTTACGGATCTGCGCAATCAGTTGCTCAGCTTCGCCAACCAGCGGCTGGATGGTCAATCATTGTTCGCCGGAACAGCCATCAATCAGGATGCCTTCACGCTGAACACGAATACGGGCATAGTCAGCTACAAGGGCAACACGCGGAACCGTACCGTGGCCATTAGCTCGTCACAAACCGTTGTCAGCAATATACGTGGCGATCAGGTCGCGTTTGGCCAGGCATTTTCAGCCATTCAGGCGCTGGAAACGGCATTAAGCACCAACAATATTCCCGGGATTCAATCCGCATTGGGGCAATTAAATACCGCGGGTAGGGATATGACGGACCTCACCGCTGAAGCGGGTGCCAGGGTGCAGACTCTCAATCTTCAACAGCAATCCTTCGAGAGCATGAAACTTAATCTTGAGAAACGCCTGAATACCCACGAAGGCGTGGATATTCCCGCCGTCGTAAGCCAATTGCAGCAGGCCAGCGTGGCCATGCAAGCAGCATTCAGCGAAATTGCCTCACTACGCAGCCTGTCTCTGGTGAATTTCCTCAGATGATGGTGCTGAAACGAAAAATCGGGCAATCCTTTCACCTGGGAGATAATATCAGGATCACCATTGTTGATGTGCAAAACGGACGCCATGTACGTTTTGGCATTGAAGCGCCAGCCGAAGTCCCGGTGCATCGCATGGAAATTTATGAATTGATCCAGAATGAAAATAAAGCCGCGAGCGACGGTAACGCGCTGGCCTGGTTTAACGGGAATATGGAAATGCGTGATGAATAAAGTATGGAAGCAGTCCGAACCGTATGAAGAAGGAGCATTTCCATTCAATTTCCCTCAGGGTATGGCCGGTTTCCCGGAAGCAAACAACTTCGGGGTTACCTATAGCGGGCGCGGAGATATTGCCTGTATGCAGTCAATGGATCATCCTGAAGCTGCATTTCTGGTAACCCCATGGGATGAGGATCGGCTGGGGAATGCTCCTTCACTCACGCAGGATCAGGCTTCATGCCTGGCGCTTGAACCGAACCGGTTTCCCTTCTGGATGCTGGTACTCAATCCGTTTGCGGACAACGCATGGGTTACAGCCAATCTGCGCGCTCCCGTCGCCATTAACATGGAAGCGCGTATTGGCGTTCAGTGTATTCAGACAGATCCCGGTCTGGAGCTGCGTTACCACTGGATTCCACAACCCGGTCAGGCCTGCTGACCGCGCACCTGGCTCCTTGCAGGGCCCCTAAACCTGGACTATTCATAAATCGCCGTGATGCTTGCGACGATTTGTCTTAAGCGCGAAACTGCCCCCGACTGTTTCCGCAACTGGCCGCCAGAAGCGGATCATGGCATCCGTCGGCTCTACAGGCGGGAGATGCTCATACCAGTAATGAATCAAACCCGCGTCATGAACGATATCCAGCAATCGGAACCCGGCCTCGCCGCTCTGGCGCGCGCCCAGCGCATCGCCTGCGCCACGCAATTTCAAATCAAGCTCCGCCAGTTTCAAGCCATCATGATGGACGGACATATGACTCAATCGGGAAAGTGCGGCCTCCGATGCGTCCCTTGATGGCAACAGCACGCAATAACTCTGCACATCACTGCGCCCCACCCTGCCGCGCAACTGATGCAATTGTGCCAGTCCGTAACCTTCCGCCTGCTCGATCACCATCAGGCGCGCCTCGGGCACATTCACGCCCACCTCAACCACCGTGGTGGAAACCAGCAGACGGCAATCGCCTTTCACAAAAGAGTCCAGCACCGCATCCTTTTCCTTTGGTTTCATGCGTCCATGCAGGCCCAGCACGCCTGCATCAGGAAATCGCGCCTTCAGCGCTTCCACGCGCTGATCCACGGAGATGCCATCTTCATCCTCATCAATACGCGGCACAATCCAGTAAATCCGTCCACCCTCATCCAGCATACGGCGCAGGCCATCGGCCAGCTTTCCACGCCCTGAAATCACCCGCGTTTCCACCGGCTTGCGCCCCGGCGGCATGCCTCGCATCAGGCTCAAATCCATATCACCATACAGCGCCAGCGCCAGCGAGCGTGGAATCGGCGTTGCGGTCATGGCCAGCAAGTGCACGGAAGTTCCACGCTCAGTCAGAGCCCAGCGCTGGCGCACGCCAAAACGGTGTTGCTCATCCACCACGGCCAAACCCAGCTTATGATATTGAACATCCTCCGAAATCAGGGCATGCGTACCGACCACCATATCCATACTTCCATCAGCCACGCCATCAAGAATTCTTCCGCGTTCCCTCGCACGCAGTCCTCCGGTCAGAAGCTCTACCTTTCTACCCAACGGTGAAAAGAGTTCGTTCAGTGTTTCCGCATGCTGCCGCGCCAGCACGCTGGTCGGCGCCATCAATGCAGCCTGAAAACCATGATCGGCCGCCGCCAACATTGAGAGCGCCGCAATCCACGTCTTACCCGCACCCACATCGCCTTGCAGCAAACGGTGCATGCGCAATCCACCGGACAGATCGCGTTGTATTTCCTTCCAGACGCTGGCTTGCGCTTCGGTTAACGGGTAAGGAAGTGAAGCGAGAAAGGTTTCTGTAAGATCTGCTTTTGGCCATTTCGGAGCAGAGATCTGTGCTTTTTGACGCATGTTGCGCATCAGGTGCAGGTAGGTCAGCAGTTCTTCCAGGCGCAGACGCACCATGGACTGCTGCACGGGGCTGGAATCGGGATCCGTGTTCGGGGCATGGACCCATCGTAACGACTGACCAAACGACGGGTATCCCTTCAGGTGCGCATCAAACGAACTGACAGCCGTACGCGGCAATAGCGACAGTATCCGCTGAATCATGCCTGCAACACGCATACCCGTAAGCCCCGCAACAGAGGCATACACAGGCTTCCAGCCACCGCCAAAGGCTTCGAGCGGCATCCATTCGGGATGCATCATCCGGCAGGAATCCCGCCACCATTCGGGCTTGCCACGCACGCTGATCTCGCGCCCGGGAGTGAGCCGCGCATCACGCAACAGATATGGGGAGTGGAAGAAACGCAATTGAACCTGTGCGCCAGTATCATCGCCCAGGACGATCATAACCTGCCGCCGTTTACCCATGCCGGTGGCCTCGACCTTCAGCACCCGTCCGCTGGTGCGCGCGGCTACGCCTTCCTGCAAATTACGGATGGGAATGCTGACCCTGTCATCAAGGTAAGCCTTGGGAAGAAACAACAGCAAATCACCCATGCAACGGATTCCCGTGCTGACAAGCCGTTTGCCAAGCGCAGGCCCAACACCGGGAATCACGGTTACACCCTGTAGCAACGCCTGATACATCCGGCAAGCTTGGCAAAGTTACATGTTACTAACAACCTCTGCTTGTATCTCAATTAACCTGGCG
>CAYOUW010000030.1:0-18759 GCA_964407235.1 uncultured Zetaproteobacteria bacterium
CCCGAAAACGAACTCAAATTGCTTGTTTCTTTGTCCGCGATGAATCCGGGTTAGCGTGCGGGCAATCGCAATATGGCAAGCATCTCCCTGCCAAGGGTCCACAGCAGCTTCAGCAATTGTTTCAGACGCTTGCGAATGAACTGGCACTGTACGCAGCCCTCTCCGGCAATCTGCCTGCGCACCTCTACGCGCGGGACGATTGTTTCCCGCCAGAATGACAGACGATGACGGAAATCCGGCATCATGCGGGCAAACAGCCGCTCGGCCAGAAAGGGAATACTTTCATGATGCATAAAGCGGGAAAATAGCGCCCGCTCGCGCCAATTCATCGCGGGTCGAATCCGCTCCAGCAGATATTCCGGCACCGTCGCATCCAGATGCTGATGCACATAGGAAAGGGCATAGAAACATGGGCGTTCCAGGCGGTATTCCCGGATACCCTCCAGTACCGCATCCCATTGATGCTGCTCCCGCACCTTGCGCGACGTTAGCGCAATATCCCACAACCAGATCAAATGCTCAAAAGAATGCTTCATGGCATGGAAACAGAGATAAGGCAACAATATGCGTGCATGGAGCAACAGGGCGGGCGCCTCCGACAGTTCGCCCTGTTCCGCATGGGTAAAGAAATCCTGCGTCCGCATCGGCGTCAGGTGCGCCCACGCATGAATCCGCTCCATATCCAGTGGATCAGCATGCAAATCCAGCAATGCATCCTCCCGTATAAACAGCAGGGGATGATGATCCACCGGCTCGAATCCGGATTGGACCGCCACCTGCTTTGCGGCGGAGATATCCTTCTCGCAAACCAGCAGGTCCATATCCGTCTGGGGTCTTGATGCCGGTGGATCATACATGGTTTCGGCCAGGCTTTGTCCGCGCAGGGTGATGCAGGGTATGCCGGATTCCCGCATGAGCCGCAGCAGGCGGGCATTTGCCTGTTGGAGTATCAGCGCATGCGCCGTCCGGACGCGCAGCGGCTGTTCAATACAGGTTCGAAACATCTCGCTGTTGAATGCATCACGCGTCACCTTCAGCGCGTGCCAGATACAGGCGCCCACGCCCTCCGCCCAGGCCATCCGCCAAAATGTTTCGCTCATCACAAGGCTGCTCCCCGTTTGCCTTTCACATAGAACACGGCAGCATTCCGCGCGGGCTTCCACGGGCTTTATTTGTGAAGATCCTGGTAACTTGGCAGTTCGCATCATCGGCACTATACTCGGGTTCCAAACCATTATGAATGGCAGGAGTTTGTCATGCCGGAAAACACGCAACAGGATCATCAGCAACCCGAACACGCACCCGCCAGCGATGAAATGCTGGCGCGCCGCAGGCTGCTCAAGCTGGCCAGTTATGTGCCGCCCGCGATATTGGGTATGATGATTGTCGGCGGCATGCCGACCCCGGCCGTGGCCGGCTCCTGTTGTCCGTCCGCCTGCACGCCATGCGGGAATATTAACCCAAACTCGAGGCGATGCAAACACCACTGGCACGAATGCAAACATGCACGACACAAATGGGGAAAAAAACATCATACCCACTGCCCGCCCCTGCCCGATCCCTGCCGCCATCATCATGGCGGTGGCATGGGGGGCGGCGACGATGGAGGCGGCATGGGGGACATGTAAGGATTGAAGCCCCGAACATCGCCACCATCCCGATATCAACAGGATGCGCCTCGAATCCTGTATCTTCCACATGGCGATGCGATTCTCTGCAAGCGTAGTGAAGGCGGGCTGAATCTGACGCATAGCGGCACAGGCCAGACGGTGGAATTGCGTGGTAGTTTCGCACTGCGCCTGGAACGGTTCATGGCCGGGCAGTCAGACAAAACAGGCATGGGCGCGCTGGCGCATCGGCATCCATGGCTGGGCGAACTGGATCAGACCGGATCGACCCCGCCCTTATCCCGTATCCTGCTGGGCGAAGGGTTGGGCATGCTGTTTATCGAACTGACGGATCGCTGCAACGAGCGTTGTATTCATTGTTACGCCGAATCAACCCCGGAATGTTCCGAACGCCTGAAACTGGATGAAATCGAAACCGTATTGAAAGAATCGCGCTCGCTCGGAAATCCTGCGGTGCAATTTACCGGTGGCGATCCGTTGATCCATCCGGATATCGTCGATGCCGTCGAAGTCGCACGCGACCTTGGCTACAAGACACTGGAAATCTACACCAATGGCCTTGCCCTGACCGCCGCCATGCTGAAACGGCTGCGACCGCACCAGCCCAACTTCGCTTTCTCCATCTATTCCCGTGATGCCGCCGTACACGACCGTATCACGCAGGTTTCGGGCAGTCATTCCCGTACGCTGACGGCAGTCCGCCGGGCGCAGGCCGCCGGTCTCAACGTGCGTATCGGCATTGTCCTGATGCCGGAAAACAAGGGGCAGGAAGCGGATATCATCAGTTTTTTGCAAAATAAATTGTCGCTCGACTCCAGCCAGATCGGCCTCGACGTCGTACGCTCGACCGGGCGAGGCCGGTCCATGCGGGACTATCGGCCGGATTTGGCCGGTCTGCATGGTTTCGGCCACCGGCCGGATATGCCGGAGATTGCACCGGCGGAAACCAGCGCGCCTGCGTCGTCATCCGGACGCCGCGGAAAACTATGCGTTGCTCCCGATGGCAACGTCTATCCCTGTATTTTCTCGCGCCGGACGCTGCTGGGGAATATCCGTAGCCAGACACTCACGGAAATCATGCAATCGTTAAATCAACGCAGCCTTCCGTCTCCATCGGCGGAACGCTGGGAACAATGCCGGCAGGGTTTAAGTTGCAGTGATTGTCAAGCCATCGCCTATGCGCTTGGACCGGTATCAGAGCCGCAAGGAGACCTGAATGCCGCCACCTGAATATCCGGAAAAAGTCGAGGGCCTGCTCAGTGAAGATTTGGACGGTCTGGATGAAGTGGTGTATGTACACCCGGAAGACGGCGCCAGCTTCTCACTCAATCCGACGGCTTCCGCGATTCTGGATTTGTGCAACGGGCGGCGCAGCCATCACGATCTGGCTGACATCCTGCACGAAACTGTCAAAGCTGATATTGCGCAGGCCAGATCCGATATGGAGGCGATCCTTGGCGAATTTGTAGAATACGGCCTGATTTACGCGGACGATACCGCTGACGCACAAGACTGAAACAACAACCTGCATGCCTGTCTGGCGCGGATCCATCTCCATTGCCCATCTTGATGTTTGCATTGAATGCCATGCGCCCGCCTGTATTCAGGGGCTTTCCGCCCTGACCGCGCTGTTCCCGGTCAGTGCCAGGCCCGTAGCCGACATGCTGTTTTCCATCAAACCTTCAGGGAACACGATTGAACTGTCACTGGCGGGCGAACGCCTTTGGAAGAGCGAAGACGCGGGCGAGATCGTCGCTGCTTTTGAATACGAATTTTACAACCGGACGATCAGCGCATTACACCCTCCCCTGATGTCCCTGCATGCCGGTACGATCAATCTGAACGGTACGTGCATCACCTGTGCAGGCGCTTCCGGCGCGGGGAAATCCAGCCTGTGTACCGAGGCGCTACTGCGGGGCGCAACCTATTTCAGCGACGAATTTACGCTGCTGGATGAGACCGGACAAATCACGCCGTTTCCGCGTCCGCTGCAATGGGGTCGCGAGGAACACCCGGCATTTTCCCATGAAACCATGCTGGAATCCGGCTTGTTCAAACAAGCCTTTTACCGCTTTCCCGACAGGGAAGGTAACATGGTGACATCCCTCCTCTGGCATCCCGAACATCTTGCAAACGCACCCGGGCCAATGCGCATGGTGCTATTACCACAATATGACCCCGCCACTTCGGCATCCGTATTCACCGAATTACGGCGCAGCCAGGGCGTCATGGAACTGGCCGCGCATGTGCATCACAATTTATCCCCCGTCGAACGCATCCGCCTGTTGCATCAATGGATTCCCGGTCAAGCCGCCTTTTACAGACTAACCTTTTCCGATGTGCATGCGGCATGGGATCAGGTAGAAGCGCTTATCAACCGAGCCAATTGCAAAACTCATGAATGATGACAATTGCCTTCCCCACTCCGGTCCATTTCCGAGCTTGAATTTCGTTCCATGGAACCACCATACAACTCATTCAACCCCGAAAATGGCCTCGAAGCGGGATTGCCACTCATTCACCCGGAGTTTTGCAATTGGTTCTTCTTATACAGCGATATCATGTCCTTTGTAACCTCAGCGCCACGGGTATGCCCAGCAAAGCGACCAATGCACAGGCTATAAACGCAGTCCGAAAGCCGCCAGATCCCGGTATTTCCGATATCCAGCCGCAAGCCATGATGCCCAGGGCCGTACCCATACCGAATCCCGAAGCGGAATACCAACCCTGCGCGCTCGCCTGTCGTTCAGGCGGTGAAAATCTGCGCACCCATGTCACCGCATTGATATGAAAAGCGGCAAAACTGGCAGCATGCAGTAATTGTAATAATGCCAGTATCCACCAGATTTGAGTCAGCCCGATGCCCAGCCAGCGAACCGATGCCAGCAGCAGGCATGCGGACAACACCAGGGCAGGCGTAGCCTCGCTGATGGGTCGGGACCATTTCCACATCAGTACGATTTCCGCCACCACGCCAAGCACCCAGAATGATCCGATCATCCAGCCCTTATAGCCCATTTGAAGAAGGTACAGACTATAAAATCCATAATAGGCGCCATGCGATGCCTGCATCATGAAACTGACCACAAGCAACACCCCGAACGATGATGAAAACTTACCCTGCCGCGGTGATGACTGTCCCTGATGCATCCCATTGGCAGGGAACCCCGTGGCGGCTATTGCGGTTGTCAACAACATTGCGGCCAACCAGTATGGGAATTGAGACTGCTGCGCCCCGGCCAACCAGACGCCTCCCGCCAGGGATGCCGCAACAAAACCGATAGAACCCCATACCCGAAGGCGGCCGTAATCTACCAAAGCCGCCTCGGAAACCGCCACCGATAAGCCGTCGGTCAACGGGAGCACTGCCGCCCACAGGCATCCGAACCCCAGAACCACCAGCGCCAGCGTCATCCGGGTTTCCACCCAGGGCAGTAGCAGCGCCAGCGCGGCTGCAGCAAGGGATGTAAAAAAAATAAACCGGGAAGCATCGGCGTGGCGATCCAGCGCGTGCCCCGCCAATGGCGGCGCCAGCATCCTGGAAATGGACAGCAGTCCCGTAAATACGCCGATGGCCGCCACATCCATGCCCCTCCCCGCGAGATAAACCGGGAAGAACGGCAACACAATTCCCATTGCGGCAAAATAGGCGGCATAAAACAGGCGAATCGAATGCAGCGATGCGGCGGAAACCATGCTCCCAAGCATAGCGGCAGACCCGGGCGTGTAATACAGACGCTTGCACGCGAGCCATCCGGCGGCCATCGGCTGCGTTGCGCTCCCTTTAAGCTCGCGGACAGTGAATGAGAACACAATGGATCAATAGGGCCTTTTATCTATGCTTGCATCAGGTTTATATTTCACGCATCTATCGAGATTTGTTTGTGAGGAGCCAGCGATGGGCAAAACATTGTTCGACAAGGTATGGGAGCAACACATCGTCAGGGAGAATGGCGATGGTTCCACCTTGTTATATATTGACCGGCACCTGGTGCATGAGGTGACCAGTCCTCAGGCATTCGAGGGCTTGAGGCTGGCGGGGCGCAGGCCATGGCGCGCTGATGCCGCGGTAGCGACGCCTGATCATAATGTACCGACCGAACATCGCGATCAGGGAATTACCGATCCCGTTTCACGTATACAGGTTGAGGCTTTGGACAAAAACTGTCGCGAGTTCGGTATCCGTGAGTTCGGCATGGATGACGTACGTCAGGGTATTGTGCATGTGGTAGGGCCCGAGGAAGGGCTGACGTTGCCGGGTATGACGCTGGTCTGTGGTGATTCCCATACATCCACGCATGGCGCACTGGGTGCGATTGCCATGGGTATCGGTACGTCCGAAGTCGAGCATGTGCTGGCGACGCAGTGCCTGATTCAGAAGAAACCCGAAGTGATGCGTATTCGCGTGGATGGCGGTCTGCCGAAAGGCGTAACAGGCAAGGATATGGCGTTGTATATCATCGGCCGTATCGGCACGGCCGGCGGGTCGGGCTATGCCATTGAATTTGCCGGTTCCGCCGTACGTACGCTGTCCATGGAGGCACGTATGACCCTGTGCAATATGACCATTGAGGCAGGCGCGCGATGTGGCATGGTGGCCGTGGATGACACCACGATTGCATACGTGAAGAATCGCCCGTTTGCACCTGCCGGCGACGTTCGGGATACAGCCGTGGCGGCATGGCTGCAACTGCATTCCGATGAAGAGGCCGTGTTCGATAGGGAACATGTGTTTGATGCGGCGGAAATACCGCCGATGGTGACATGGGGGACGAGCCCGGAAATGGTGGTTCCGGTAACCGCATCCATTCCGATACCGGGCGAGGCGCGTGACGAAATTCAACGCGAGGGCTGGCTGCGGGCGCTGGAATATATGAATCTTGATGCGGGAACGCCGATTCAGGGTATTGCCGTGGACAAGGTGTTTATCGGATCATGCACCAACGGGAGGATTGAAGATTTTCGTGCCGCGACTGACATTATCAAGGGCAGGAAAATTGCCTCGAACATCAAGATGGCCATGGTCGTGCCGGGCTCCGGTCTGGTCAAGAAACAGGCTGAGGAAGAAGGACTGGATGAGATTTTCCGCGAGGCCGGGTTTGAATGGCGCGATCCGGGGTGTTCCATGTGTCTGGCCATGAACGCCGACCGGCTGGAGCCGGGCGAACGTTGCGCCTCGACCAGTAACCGTAATTTTGAGGGGCGTCAGGGACGGGGTGGACGCACGCATCTGGTCAGTCCCGCCATGGCGGCGGCAGCGGCCATCGCAGGCCATTTTGTTGATGTACGAGAGTGGTAAGGAGTAAATCATGGAAGCTTTTACAACCTTGAATGGTATCGTAGCGCCGCTGGACCGCGCCAACGTGGATACAGATGCGGTTATTCCCAAACAGTTTCTGAAGAGCATCAAACGTACGGGATATGGCCCTTACCTGTTCGATGAATGGCGGTATCTGGATCATGGCGAACCCGGTATGGACTGCTCTACCCGTCCAAAAAATGCTGATTTTGTACTGAACCAGCCGCGTTACGTAAAGGCATCGATATTGCTGGCACGCGAAAATTTCGGTTGTGGTTCCAGTCGCGAACATGCGCCATGGGCGCTGCTGGGTGGTGGGTTTCGTTGTATTATCGCGCCATGTTTTGCCGATATTTTTTATAATAACTGCTTTAAGAACGGTATGCTGCCCGTGGTTTTGAAGGATAAGGAAGTGGATACGCTGTTTGCCGAATGTGAGGTTACGCCGGCTTATACGCTCAACGTTGATTTGCAGGCGCAAACGGTGACGACGCCCCGGGGTGATGTGGTCAGATTTGAAATTGATGCCTTCCGCAAACACTGTTTGTTGGAAGGACTGGACGAAATTGCCCTGACTTTGAAAGAGAGCGATGCAATTCGCGACTATGAATCGCGTCGCAAAAAGGAATCGCCATGGCTATTTGCGGAATGATACCCTTTCACCTGGCCCCTGCCCTTGCTTGTTCCTTTGTAAGAACGCGATACAAACCAAAATCTTGCACCCTGCATCCGCATTCAATGTCGGATCCTGGGTTACACTGGGCAAAAAATTATTGTGTGTTAAACTTGATGGAGTCGTAAAAAGCCCGTCCATGGTCTTTTTACTCTACGGAAATAAGAACGGGGGGCTACATATGAGAAAAATGATGACTGCGGGATTGATTTCGATGATAGCGCTTGCCTCCTGCGCCACCACCTCCAATCAACCGAATGCCCAGGCCAAGGAAAAGGCAGCCGTGGGCGCTGCGCTGGGGGCGATTGCCGGCGCCATTATCGGTTATCAGGGCGATCATTCCGGCGGTGCGCTGAAGGGTGCTCTCATTGGCGGCGCCGCGGGCGGCGCCCTTGGTGCGGGAGTAGGGCATTATATGGATAAACAGCAAGCTGAATTCGAGCGCCAGCTTGCGGATGAAAAAGCCGCCAACCAGGTGGAGATCAAGCGCCTCAAAAACCAGAATCTGAAGATCACCATGAATAGTGAAGTATCGTTTGCTTTCAATTCCGCGCTCATCAAACCTGCTTTCCGTTCTACGCTGGACAAAGTCAGTGATATTCTGGATCGCTATAGCCGCAGCCATATTAATGTTGTGGGATATACGGACAGCGTGGGTTCCGCCACCTATAATCAGGGCCTTTCCCGGAGGCGTGCGGAATCCGTCGCCTCTTATGTCGAGCGCCGCGGCGTTCAGTCCTCCCGCATTCGCACGGAGGGGCGTGGGGAATCCGATCCGCGAGCCAGCAATGCCACGGCGGCCGGTCGCCAACTGAATCGGCGGGTTGAACTGCTGATCATCCCCGATCGAGATATTCAGTAAGATTTTTGTCTGTGGCTATGCTGAAAACATGAGTATGATCAATGAAGCCAATCTTCCCGGCGTAGGCCGGAAGATCTGGCTGGAGGCAAGCGATGGCGGACGCATTTCCATTATTGCCTACAACAGTGGCGAATACGAAATCTATCTGACCCCCAAAGGGGAAGCGTTTCCTACTTCTGCTGTCCGGTTGGCGCCGGAAGAAGCGGAAGCGCTGGGATCGGCCTTTTCGTCAGGCAAGGGCATGGAGAGGGATGCGCGGATGCCGCAAGCCACGTGTGTTGTCGTGCCGGCTGATTCTCCCGTGCTGGAAACCGATGCCGCATCCTTGAAAAGGGGAGCTGCATTTGTTGCGGCGGTCACAACGGTTTCAGAAGATTCTATGGAATCACCCAACGGGCATGTGCTGCAAACGACGGATATTCTTTATCTGATGGGACCGGACAAGGATCGGGAGGTGTTGGCGCGAGCGATCCTGCGCCATGACTGATGACTTGGTGACCGGTTATCATGATTGATATCCATGGCGCCGGCGGGTGGCTGTTAGGTCTGGCGGCGGCCCTCGGGTTTCTCGCGATGACAGGTGGATTGGGACTCCGGTTGCGGTTTTCCACGATTCCCGGCTATCTTCTGGGTGGCGTTATACTGGGTGCGGTATTCGATATTCCTGAAATATTCCTGCATATATTGATGACGCTTGGCTCCATGCTGATTCTGTTTTTTGTGGGTCTGGAATTTTCACCCAGGAGTTTGGGGAATCGTTTCAAAGGCCTGATTGTTCCGGCGTTCTGGGACGGGATTATCAATATACCACTGGCGGTTATCACTGCTTTTGCTCTGGGTATGCCCGTTGTTGCCGCTATTTGTTTTGCTCTGGCCGCTTATGCTTCTTCCTCCGCTATCATTGCCAAGGGACTGATGGATTACAAGCTGATTGTACTGCCGGAGGCTGAATGGTGTCTGGGGTTGCTGGTCATCGAGGATCTGGTTATGGCTTTGTTACTGCCTTTATGTGTTGTGATACTTGGCGCCGGGTCTCTTGAATTGTTGGCCGGAATAGCCGCAACCCTGTTTGCGGGTCTGTTATTGTTGGGATTGTTTGTTGCACTTGCCCGGATGGGGCTGGTTTCACGTTGGCTGAATCAACCCGAAAAGGATCTGACCCTGTTGGTCAGCCTTGCGCTGGTATGCCTGATTGCCGGCATCGGCGAGTCTTCGGGCATTTCTGCTGCTGTCGGAGCTTTGCTGGTTGGTATGGTGGTGTCCGAAAGTGATAGCCGGAAAAAAATTGAGCTATTGCTTGTGCCACACCGCGAACTTCTGGCTGTTGGTTTTTTTGCGGCGATTGGTGCAGGTGCGGATTGGCGTCTGCTGCTGGATAATCTTGGCGTGGCAATTCCTCTGGTGCTGGTAACTGGCCTTGCCAAAGTACTGGGAGGATATTTGGGAGGAAGGTCGCAATCCATCTCCAAAGAGGCGGCCGTGAGACTGGGTTTAATGCTTGTGCCTCGGGGGGAATTTGCTTTGGTAGTAGCCGCGCTTACGCTCGGGCAGCCATGGGGAGACAATTTTTACAACATGGTTGTCGTTTACGTCATTATCAGCGCCTTGAGCGGAACGCTACTGATACGCTACCACATGGGTATCAGCCGCAGACTTTCTCTGTTGCTGCCTTGATAACGGACAATTTTGCATGAAAGAAGCGGTTTGCCGCGTTAACCAGCGTTCCGGGCTTTCCACTGGTGGCGGGCAGCCGCGGTATACAACTGGCCGCAGGCGGCGGATATGTCTCTGCCACGGCTCTCGCGTATTACGGTTACTTTGCCTGCCTCGATAAGGATCTGCCGAAAGGCGGAAATACGTGCAGGGTCGGGACGTTGATACGGGCTACCGGGATACGTGTTGAAGGGTAAAAGATTGATGGTGCATGGAATGTCCGCCAATAGTCGAAGCATTGCCTTTGCATCCGTATCCGTGTCATTCACCTCCGCCAGCATAACGTATTCAATCAGAATCCGCTTACGCATGATTCGGGTAAATTCACCTGCCCAATGCAGCGCTTCGGCAATGGGCCAGCGCTTGTTGATCGGCATGATTCGGCTTCGAGTTTCATCATTCGTGGCATTAAGCGACAGGGCCAGATTGCAGGGAAGCCGGTCGGCAATCATGCGCCGGATACCCGGTACATAGCCTGCCGTGGAGATCGTCAGCCGCCGTGGCGAAAAGGCCATGCCTTTTTCGTCGGTTACAATACGTACGAAACGCGCGACCTCCTCATAGTTGTACATGGGTTCGCCCATGCCCATAAGTACGAGATTGCGAGCCCGCTCATGATGGTGCTCCGTTGCCGCCATAATCTGGGCGACCATTTCCGCGGCGCTTAAATTCCGGATTAATCCCGCTGTAGCTGTCAGGCAAAAAGTACATTTCAGCGCACACCCAACCTGGGTGGAGATGCATTGCGTCAGGCGTTTCTTCCCCGGAATCAGCACGGTTTCCACTTGCTTTCCGTCCACCATGGCCAGCAACAGTTTGCGCGTGCCATCGGTCGCCTTTTGTTGCGCGATTACCGTAACATCAAGCGATTGCGTGTGCCGTTCAAGCCATTCGTAAAGGGTTTGAGGCAGATCCGGAATGGCTCGGATATCATGTGTGCGATGGCGGAAGATATGAGCCAGTAATGTCTCAGCATGCGCCGATTTAACGCTGGCGGTCCTGCACAGTTCCGCAATATCGGACCGTTCCATGCCGATCAGGACCGGGAGTGATTTAACCTGCACTGTTCACAAATACTTCCGCGCCCTTGCTTGTTCCTTTGCCCGCAACAAATCCATCGTCGGTCGTCCGTATGCACGGCTATGCACTTCTTCCTCAGAATCCGTTGCGGACAAAGTTCCTGCGCAAATATATCACGGCAATTTATGGATAGTGCAGGTTAGAGACCGTGCTTGGCCTTGTTTGCCGCCACTTCTTCAGCGGACGGAGGTTCATGTTCGGTAACTTCAGCCAGATTAAAATTATCCCGGCTGGTATCACACGCTTCATTGAGCGCAATATCGCTTCCGAACACTTCCGGCACATCTTCTTCGGGATAAATAGCTTCCCATGGGCATTCCGGCTCACACACGGCGCAGTCAATACATTCCTCAGGTGAGATATACAGCATGTTAGGGTGTTTCTCGGATATTTCCTTGGGCTGATAGAAACAGTCCACGGGGCAGACGGATACGCATGCCGTATCCACGCAATCTATACATAACTGGGTGACAACAAAGGCCATTGGAACCTCGCTTACAGAATTGATGCGTGAAGACTAGCACAGTATTGAGGGGCTGTTAATACGAATTCTAACCGAATCCGGATAAAAACATTTGAGCGAAATGTTTTTTGTCACATTGATTCAACCCGGGATCCGACAATTCGAATCATACAAGGGCTCCCTTCGGGCGAGCCATCCGGCGGCCATCTGCTGCGTTGCGCTCCCTTGCAATGGAATAACCATTGCGGCGGGGAGCGCGTCTTGCATATGACCACAGGATAACTCGCTGTGGCACGATTTGTGGCTAAAGGGCAGGGCCAGGTAGCGTCCCCTTTTCTCAGGATCAGCATCCCGGCGCTTTTTTCCGATCCTTACGGATATGGTGGAAAATCCAGGCGTCGAGTCCGATAGCGGCCAGTATCCATGCCCAGATTACCCATTCGTACAGGCCGGTGGATTCGACGATTTTTTTCATACCATCTTCATCCTGAAAAGAAGCCAGAGCCAGATAACCGGCAATGATATGGCCGCCAAGGAGGATCAGCAGCATGGCGGCGGCCCAGGACGTGGTGATCAGCAATTGAAGATTGGAGCGCGTACCGGGCGATTTCAGCGCCATGTTTTATTTTTTCTTGAAACCATAAGACTTGATGCTGTCCACACGACCGACTTTGTCATACATAATTTCAACGCGATGCAGAAATGATTCGCCGGTATCGGGGTCGTCGTATGACTCAACATAAATGGATCGGTTGGGATGCAGGCCGTCATTCAGTATGGGAGATCCCAGCACCGACTCCACATGGAAACGACTGTCGCCTTCCTGGATGCTGGCTACCAGTCCCGGTTTCATAACATTTCCCTGATCTATGATGGACTTCAGGCAACCGGAGAGGACAAGTAAAGTCGCGATCATCATTAATAGTCTCATGGCGCGGTTCGCACCGGTCCGTGATGCCCTGTTTCCAGCAATTCGATATATTCAGCCATGCCTTTTTCCAGTGTCCATGCAGGCTTCCAACCCAGCAGTTCGGTTGTTCCCGAGATATCCGCCTCGGTATGATTCTGATAAAAGTCGTACGGATTATCAAAATAATCTATATCCAGTTTTTGGTTCAGCAGGGTTTCCAGATTAAGAATAATGTCGTTAAAGCAGCGGGCCACACCTGATCCAACATTGCATACCCCGGAGCGTGGCGCTTCCAGCGCCGCCAGATTGGCGGAAATAACATCGCGGATATAGACGAAATCACGTTGCTGCTCGCCGTGCCTGAACAGGCGAGGATGCTTTCCTGCCCTGATCTGATGGTAGAGCTGTAACATCATGGAGGCTGTCGCGCCCTTGTGCGTCTCTCCTGGACCATACACATTGAAATAGCGCAGTCCGATGATCGTGGAAGGATGGCGGCCATACCAGCGGCGGGCGATGCGGTCCATGGAGAGTTTGGAAAAGCCGTAAATGTTGGCAGGCTCCTCGGCGCCGTCCACGCGATTGGGTGCGGGCGTATTGCCATAGGTCGCGGCGGAAGATGCATAAACCATGCGCGTGCCGGACTTGCTGCTGGCTTCAAGCATGGCTGCGAACGCATTGGTATTGATCTCCAGCATACGGCATTGATCCAGTATGGTCGTATCCGAAATAGCTCCCTGATGCAGGATGGCGGAATATGCGCCGTTGGCAATCTCCTGATGCAATTCGGGGTCGGCGATGGATCCGGCACGCACCTCACAGTCCACATGCACCAGATTCTTCCAGTCCCCGAAGCTGAAGTCGTCCACGATGACAACATCCACGCCCGATTTTTCAACCATCGCTGCGGCAAGGTTTGCGCCAATGAAACCAGCGCCTCCGGTGATAAGAATCCGTTCAGTCATCAGCTATCCTTGTATCGTATCGGCCCATGAAGTCTGCAAATCGGCGATGGCATGCACTGTAGCCTGATTGCAGATGGAATAGCCGGCATGCGTGTTGAGACGTTCGATCAAATCTTCCGCGGGCAGGGTGAATAGCGCATGTTCATCGATTCCCGTCTCGACCATCAGGCGCGCAATCCATGTGCCCAGTCCCGGCAGGTTCGAAATACGAACGATATTGATGAGTTGCAGACAACGTTCCGATGAAATCTGGCCGCCGCTGGCGCTGGATAATTCATCCGCATCGGCAGAGGCAAGGTTTTTAACCGGACGGCACAGGAGTTTGAGGATAACCCATTCGCTTTCACGCAAAAAATCGCGGTTTTCGTGTAAGGGAAATGTACCGGGCATCGCCTGAAGACAAGCGTTCATTTTATTCCTCGGGATAGGCGGTGGGGCCGGCAATATAGGCTCCTTTTAGCGCCCATTTGTGAATCTTCGCCAACATGCGGTTGGCGCGCGTCAGATTGGCGCGCCGGAGCCTGGCGCCGCGCAGGTCGGCCTTAAACAGATTGGCATTGCTTAAGTCAGCGCCACGTAAATCCGCGCCCTGTAAATTGCATTCGGAAAGATTGGCGCCAGCCAGTTTCACATTTCTTAAGTTTGTTTTGGATAAATCCAGACCGGTCAGGTCTTGCCCCGCAAGATTGCGGCCTTCCCGAACGGCTTGGACAACTTCATCGGCAGTCATTCTTTCCTCCATATTTTATGCGGATATCACCCCGCTTCATTCACCAATGCGCCTGCGTCCCCGCTTGTTCCTTTGCCCGTAACGAATCCTTCGTCGGTCGCCCGTATGCACGGGGCTACGGCCTTCCTCCCTAGAATCCGTTACAGGCAAAGACCCGGCGCGATCATCGTGGCGATTCATGAATAGTTCAGGCTAGATAATACGATGTCCTGCACTCAGCGCAAGTGCCACAGGCAGATACCAACCCAGCCCATCTTTACCACAGATTTCCCAAAAAGCCGTATTTAGAACCACGAATCGTTGCAAAATAACGAATCTTACCTTCAGCTCACATTGTAGTGCCACGGGCAGCGCAACCTTTTTTCTGTAAAATTGAACAAACGTTATTTTTCAAAGTGGAGAAGAGCTCCATGCTCACCACAGAACGGTAGATTTCAGGTATCCGTCGAGCCTCTTGCAAAACTCATGAGCGGCGATCGGCTTCCCCGCTTTGTTTCACCTGAAATAGGTTGCTACAAAATGACTGGTATAGCGCGGGATGTAACAGAGGTTTTTAAAGCGGCCTTAAAAGTGATACTTTGCAAACAGGCTAACCTCGTTGACACGCTTGTTTTTTCCCGTAGTCCCTGCGCCGGCTGTCCCCGCGTCAGTCAGTATATTACTAAACTTCTCCGTGTTATACGCCAAGGTAAAAACAGGCCCCTGGTTTGGCGTGAACTCGATACCAATCAACTCACGCTCCCTCTTCATGTGAGTAGAAGCCAGAGATCCAAAATTATTGTACGGCGTCTGCTTGATGTTCTCGTAGCGGCCTAAAAAACCGAACTTGCCGACGCTCGTTCCTATGAGGTTGATCCATCCCCAAACACCATAGGCAGCGGTTTTAAAGTACTGCTTGGCCTTGTCCCTGTCCTCCAGATAGTTGATGCCTGCGCGGTAGTGGTGACCGGAACCGTAGGTTACCATGACATGCCACATATTCTGCTTGCCGCCATAGATTTTACCGCCGTAGGTGGTACTTCCATTGTTGAATTTCTTCTGCCCCCTGTAGCCGGTTCGGTAGCCCAGTTCCGCGATCAGACCCGCGAAGGGACGCAGTTCAAGGCGGAGACTTTCATCCATTCCATTGGAACTGCGTGTGTTGTTATAACCAGCCCCATTCAGCACCGCCATCTGATATCTAACCATGCCACCGAGACCCTTGCCCGCCAGGCCAATGCCAGCATCCGCCGAAGACTCAAGCCCCAGACGATCCGGCATGATCTTACTGACATAACGATGAGCCCACAGATGATCTTGTACATAAGGAATCCACGGATTCTGAATTATACCGAAGCGAACCCGAAGTGCGGGCGAGAAACTACCTTGCGCGAAGGCATACTTCACATAAATGCTGTTCTGCTTTCCGAGAGTGGGTTCGGCGCTAAAATCGGTGGTCAAGCGCATCATCCAGGTATCATTGAGGTAGTACCGGCCAGTCAGATAGGCACGCGTCAAATTGACACCCCGTTGCTTCTTAACCGTTCCCGTATTCGCCCACCCGTTGCCACTCTGCTTTGTGTTACTCAAGGTGTAGTCCGCAAAGATGGTTGCGGACATTTTCAGTTTGTGGCTTTTGTCTTCCGTGATAACTTTGGCCTCATCTTTGGTCAATATGCCCTCGTCCACCAGCACATTGACCAAGCTTTCCGTACCGCCAGCATTGGCTATGGAGGGCATGGCTCCGACGATGACAATGACAGCCGCCATCACTGTTTTCTTAATATGCAACTTCATTTACTTCCTCCTAATGGAATTGGAATGCGCCGAACTGTAGGCAGCGAATATGGCATCCGTATGACATACGTGCCGTGTCACGGACGTGTCATACGGATGACATTCCTGTGTCATGTATGGGTATTATGTTCTGGCCATCACATCATCCGGGTCGCCTGTGAAGCATCCGGGTTAACAGGAGGTCGTTGATATGACACAGCCCGGAACCGCGGCATTGGCCGCATCCATTTCCGTCAATCCCTGGTTCGCCCGTTTCCGCGGGATGCCCGTGGGACAGGATCTGGAAGTGCATGACGCCATGGCGCTGTTTTCCTGTTTTGAAGAACAGCATCTTCAGAAGAGTAAAATCTTTTACAAAGCCGGTACGGAATCCGAACGGACGATGTACCTGTTGCTTGCGGGGAATGTTTCCGTGCGCGATGCATCGGGTAATATCTACTCTACGCTGAAACCCGGCGATGTCTTCGGGTTATTCTCATTCCTGGAAAACAGGCCGCATTCGGCGACGGTGACGGCGCAGGATGATCTGGTGGTGATGAGCTTGAAACGTACCTATTTCAATCTGATTACGCTGGAAGATCCCGTGATGGGCCATCAATTGCTGAGCTTCATGTTTCGCCTGCTTTCCCGTATGTCGCTCAATCTCGAGGTGGAATATGCCGCACTTCGGGACTATGCCCTGGGAACGCGCGCCTGATTGCTTGTCATCCAGGGTTGTTATCCCCATGATAACCGGCAATGGCAAACAGAAGTAGCACCATGGACCGGAACGATCGGAAAATTCTGATTGTAGAGGATGACGCGCCGATCGCGCGCCTGATGCAGATACACATCGAGGCGGCAGGCCACAAGGTGCGCTGCTGCGCGAACGGTAACAAGGCTATTGAACTGTTGCAGGAGGAGCCGTGGAAGCTGGTGGTGCTGGATCGCATGCTGCCGGGAGCGGACGGCATGCGGGTGCTGAGGTTTATCCGCCGCACGAGCCAGGAAGAAATTATCCCTGTCCTGATGGTGACAGCACTGGGGCGGACGGTGGAACGGGTGCAGGGCCTGAATGAAGGGGCGGATGACTATCTGGCCAAACCTTTTGAACCCGAGGAACTGGTAGCGCGCGTGCAGGCCCTGTTGCGCAGGATCGCTTCGCCCGGGAGCGAACACCTGAACGAGGGCGGTATTGAGATGAATCCCGATACCTATGAGATTGTCGTTCACGGAAGCAGTGTGACCTTGCGCCCACTGGAATACAGGCTGTTACATCTGTTGATGAAGAAACCCGGCAAGACGCGCAGCCGCGATTATCTGCTGGACCACGTTTGGGGCCGGGATGCCTTTGTTGAGCCGAGAACTGTGGATGTCACTGTCAAACGTTTGCGCAAGGCGCTAAAGAAATGCGGTGAGGAGGCGGTGGTGGAAACCATTCGCGGCATGGGTTATCGCTTTTATCCGAACGATGAATGATCTTATGAAATCATTTTTATGATTTCATGGTGGTGGCTTGCGCCGCCGCTGATGCTCTGGTGGGCGCATGCCTTGTGGCAACGCCGGCAAATGAAGGGCTTGCGGTCGAAGTTGTGGCGTTTGCGGTCGGAGTACGAAGAGCTTTCCCGGCGTCTCCGGCGGCGCAGCGACCGGATGGATGCGTTGTTCGCCACCATGAACGAAGCTGTTCTGCGGCTGGATATGCAGGGCAATGTCGTGGCGCTGAATAATCGGGCGCGGCGGGTGTTTCAATTACCGAAGAAGTTTCCCTTACCGCAGCCGATGACGGCCCTGTACCGTCAGCCCCGATGGAACAAGGGCATTCGGAAGGCATTGAGCCAGCTTCCGGATCCCTGTGAACTACCCGATATTTGCATGCAGGGCAGCACGCTTGCGGTGCGCCTGGCGCCTCTGGGCGCTGAACAGGCATTGCTTCTTTGTCTGGATGTGAGCAAGCAACGGAAACTGGAAGCGCAGCGCGAGCGTCTGGTGCGCGACCTGATGCACGATCTGAAAACGCCGCTGACCTCCATTCTGGGTTATGCCCGCAGCATCGAAACCTTTGGTAAGGATAAAAAGTTACGCAAGGAAGCGGCGGAAACCATTGTCCAGGAGGCAAAGCGTTTGAATCAGTTGCTGGAATCCATGCTGACATTTGATCAGTTGGCCGGTAAGCAGCCGGGAGCGGACAGCCATTGCAATCTGCCGCGGGTAGTCCATGAATTCCGTGCGTTGATCAAGCCGATCTCGGAAGCTGCCGGCGTACGGTTTGAAACGGATATGGATGCGGATATTCAGTCCTTTCCCATGGATGCCGATGACCTCCAGCGGGTACTGACCAACCTGGTGGACAATGCCATTCGCTATTCTCCGAAGAACGGCCAGGTGCGTTTGACGACGGCGCGGCAAAACGGTCACCTGGAATTGCGTGTGACGGACGAAGGGCAGGGCATTGCGCCCAAACACCTGCCGCATGTAACCGAACGTTTTTACCGCGCCGATGAGAGCCGCGCCGCCGGTCGTGGCGGGCATGGCGTCGGGCTTGCGATTGTGGCCGAGACGACAGCGCGTTATGGCGGAGAGCTGACACTGGTGAATCGCCGGGAAGGAGGACTGGAGGTTCGTATACGGGTGTCCGTGCGCGGGGCTTCATGCACGGATTCCCGATGGAACGATAACTA
>CAYOUW010000031.1:0-18755 GCA_964407235.1 uncultured Zetaproteobacteria bacterium
CTTAAATATAATACCCGGCTTGGGAAAATCCGAAATATCGCGGATATAATCCCGCAAATTGATGGCCGTGACTGACGTCATAATATCTCCTCGGCGCGAACATCGTGCTTGTGAATAAAATGACGCAACTTTTGCAGCGAGGCCACCTGAATCTGACGAACACGCTCCCGCGTCACCCCCATATGGTGGCCAATGGCCTCCAATGTCCATGAATCATTGTGGGAATTCAGGCCATAACGCAAACAAACCACCTCCCGTTCCTTTTCCGTCAACTGTGCCAGCCATGAATGCAGCATATCGGTGCGAATGCTTTCTTCCAGGCGATCTCCCGGTTGCTCAGCCTGTTCATCCTCAGTGACATCGTACAGGGTAAAAGCTCCGTCTTCATGCATCAACTCGTCCGCGCTTTCCGTATATTGATGCGCGCCCTGTAACGCCTGAACGTGCGCGGGCGTTTTCCCCAGGCCCTCGGCGATCTCCTTCTCGGTCGGTTCACGCTCCAGCGACGATCGCAACGTATTCGCCGCACGCGTCATGGCATTGAATTCCTTGCCAATATGCACTGGCAAGCGGATGGTCCGAGCCTGATTCATGATGCCGCGTTCCACCGATTGTCTGATCCACCATGTTGCATAGGTTGAAAAACGGCACCCATGCGCATCGTCAAATTTTTCCACGGCACGCATCAAACCGATATTGCCTTCTTCAACCAGGTCGGAAAGCGGCATGCCACGATTCATGTAGCGCCTGGCAATCTTGACGACCAGCCGAAGGTTCGCATGAATCATATGTAGCCTGGCTTCTTCGCTACCCTTGGCAATAGCCCGCGCAAGCTCAACCTCCTGTTCCGCGGTCAGCAGGTCATAACGCGATATTTCACGCATATATAACGTCATGGAATCAATGCTATGGCGTTGGCCCATCATCCCTCCCTGGATATTGCCTATAGTTTGGGCAACCCAGACAAAAAAACAAGCCTTTTCTTTGATGGCTTCTTACAAGATCATCAGTCATCGCTTCGACAAGTATGCCAGGGGGTTCACAGGCGTAGGGCCTCGCCGAACCTCAAAATGTAAATGCGGACCCGATGCATGCCCCGTATGGCCTGTTCGGGCAATAATTTCGCCACGTTTCACATGGTCACCTTTGCGTACAAGATTGATCTGATTATGTGCATAGGCCGTAAACATGTCGTGCGTATGGCGAATAATAATCAGGTTGCCATAGCCTGTGAGGCGGTGGCTGGAATATACCACCTCGCCGGCAGCAGCAGCCCGCACGGGCGTTCCTTCAGGAACGCCGATATCAATACCATCATGAGGTCTCCCATGTCTTCTGCCAAAACCGCTGGTTACCGGCCCGTGTACGGGCCATATTAAACGAACCATGTGACGATGACTGATCGTATGTCGACTGGATTTCATCCTGCCATGACGATCCGTTCTTTTATCGCCCGTTCTCCTGTTGTGAACAGTCTTTTTATGCTTTTCTGGCAGAGGAATGTAACTGGGACGTGGCGCAACCCTTCGCAGATAAAGCCGCTGCCCTGTATGGATAGCATAGGGATAACGGATATGGTTACGCTTACCCAGCGCGCGATAATCCATGCCATATCGCTGACTGATGCTATACAGCGTATCCCCTGACCTTACTTGATAGACTGCTTTGTTTTTATTGACATGCACGGGTGAAATTACGGTTTTATAGCAAGCTGGCAAGACCAGAACGGTCAGGAT
Source organism: uncultured Zetaproteobacteria bacterium (assembly GCA_964407235.1). Taxonomy (GTDB): domain Bacteria; phylum Pseudomonadota; class Zetaproteobacteria; order Mariprofundales; family Mariprofundaceae; genus JAUZQZ01. The sequence goes on from CAYOUW010000031.1 coordinate 1,737, forward strand.
GCAAAGAAGCCTTAATGCCATAGCCACAGCATCGCAAATCCTGCGATAACCAACAGGGCTACGGCGATCGTTAAAATTTCAAAATGCCTTTCCACCAATCTCCGCAAACGTTCGCCGCCCCACTGTAGTAAACCGCCTTCCAAAAAGAAGCGAGATCCACGGGAAACAATCGTTGCGGCCAGGAAGCCGATAATCGGAACGCCAAAAGCGCCGGCAGCGATAGTGACCACCTTGAAGGGAACAGGTGAAAATCCGGCAATCAATACCACCCACAAACCATACGTTTGAAACAGCGCCTGCATATGATTGAATTGGGCCATCGCACCATAAAATTCAAGCAATGGCTGAGCCACGCTGACAAATAAAAGCATACCGATGACGTAACCGATACAAGCGCCGATCGCTGAGCCCGCGGTGGCCAGCAGGGCCAGGCGTATGCCCAGCTCAGGCCGGCCCAACGCCAGCGCAATCAGGAGAATATCCGGAGGAATAGGAAAGATACTGGCTTCAATGATTGCAATAAAGAACAGGGCAGGTTGCGCCTGCGGATGATCGGCCCAGGACAGCGTCCAGCGGTAGCAGCGCCTGAGCCAGGCGGGCTTCAGAAGGTTAAAAGAAGATTTGATCTCATGCGCCATAGATAAGGGGCACAAAAACGCACCCGTCAAAATATTCTTCGGACCACTCATCTCCGTGCTTACGAAAGCGGACAAGCACATGGTCTCCCGACCGCCCTACCGGCATTACCAGCACCCCCCCCTCACGCAATTGATGCAACCATGCTTCCGGCACCTTTTCCCCTCCCGCAGCAGCGAGAATCGCATCAAACGGTGCATATTCTTTCCAGCCTTCCGTGCCATCCCCGCATTTAAGCATCACATTGGCATGCCGTGCTGCCCTCAGATTCTGGCGGGCGCGTTCATGCAGCGATGCAATACGCTCAATACTGTACACCCGCCGGCATAAGCGGGATAGAACCGCCGTCTGATAGCCACAGCCCGTACCGATTTCCAGTACCCGTTCATCTCCCTTCAAGGCCAGCAACTGGGACATTTTCCCCACCATGTAGGGCTGTGAAATGGTCTGCCCCTCACCGATAGGCAACGAGGAATCCTGATAGGCATGGCCGACCAGTGCGGGATCAACAAACATATGCCGCGGAACCGTCGTCATCGCATCAAGAACACGGGCATCGGTGATGCCGCGAACAGCAAGTTGCTCCTCAACCATGCGCCGGCGAGGCCGCTCAAAGGCAAGGCCCATACCGTGCCGTTTCATCATTGATCCGGTACGGTATGAGCCTTATCAAAATGGTCGGGACGGCCGGATTTGAACCGGCGACCACCAGTCCCCCAGACTGGTGCGCTACCAGGCTGCGCTACGTCCCGTAACATGATTCTTTCAGAACCATCGAAGGAGGTCAGTCATTCAACAATTGGTGAATGGAAGCAAGCTCCTGCCGAATATGCCGCAATGTATCCCGTGCCGAATTTTGCTCTACCAGTTCTCCAATGTCACCATTGATCAGGCGTTTCTTGGCGCCTTTGATGGTGAAATTCAGATCATAGAGCAAATGTTTAATCTGTAAAATGGCATAAATATCACGTTGGCGATAAAAACGCCGGTTGCCACTTTTCTTGACCGGCCTGATATGATGAAACTCCGTTTCCCAATAACGTAGCACATGCGGTTCAATGTCGCACAGATTACTGACTTCCCTGATGGAAAAAAACAGCTTGTCGGGCAGATTCGGAACGGCCACCCCTGCATTGCGAAGAGACTGGACCTGGACATTCATTTATTTCTCGCCGCGTACCTGTTTTTTCAGGAGCTGGCTCGCCCGAAACGTGACCACCCGGCGGGAAGAAATGGTGATTTCATCCCCCGTCTTGGGGTTGCGTCCCCGGCGAGGGCGTTTGTTGCGTATGATGAAATGTCCGAAACCGGAAATTTTGACGTCTTCGCCTTGCTCCAGCGCCTTGCGTACCACATTCAAGACCACGTTAACAATCTGGCCGGATTCTTTCTTGGACAGGCCGACGCGTGCATGAACAACTTTGGCGATTTCGACTTTTGTCATACGATCCCCTCTTTACCGTAAGCTAGAAACTACTTGCGATACTAGCCGGAACTTCTTGTTATGTCAAAGCTTTTAGATATTACCCTTCAAAGGTAGTGAAATTAAACAAGCATGGACTCAATCCGATCAGCAAGACCCTGCCCGATAGCAAGCATCATATCGGCATCCTCGGCTTCAACCATGATGCGCAGCCTGGGTTCGGTGCCGGACATGCGTACGTTTAAACGGCCCTTGCCATTTAGGCGTTTTTCAGCTTCTTTAACGGCCTGGCGCACCCCTGGCTGCGTTAGCACATCCATGCGCCGGGGCAATGCGATATTCCACAATTTCTGGGGATACAGTTGCATGCCGGAACCCATATCCGACAAGGGCTTGTCCTGATCGCGCATGGCCGCGAGCAATTGCAGGGCGGTCAGCAAACCATCTCCCGTCGTGCTGCAATCCAGCATAATGATATGACCGGACTGTTCGCCACCCAGGTTACAGCCTTTTTCGCGCATCATTTCCAATACATAGCGGTCTCCCACGTTGGCCCGGTGCATACCCAGACCCAGCCCGCCAAGATAACGCTCCAATCCCATATTACTCATCAGTGTCGTCACTACGGCTCTGCCTGTCAGGCAGTCATGCCGCAACAATTGTTCCGCCAGAATCGCAATGACACGATCCCCGTCCACGATGGCGCCGCTGGCATCGCAGGCAATCAATCGGTCCGCATCTCCGTCCAGCGCAAAACCTGCATCCGCGCCTGTTTCCACAACGCGCTCGCACATACCCGCCGGGTCGGTAGAACCGCAGGCCAGATTGATATTGTGTCCATCCGGATCCGCATGCATCGCCACCACATCGCTTCCCAGTTCATCCAGTAATCTTGGCGCAACGTCATAAGCAGCGCCGTTGGCGCAGTCCACCACCACCTTGAATCCGTCAAGACGGAAACCGCGCGGCAGTGACGACTTGCAAAACTCCACATAACGGCCGCGCGCGTCATCTACGCGAAAAGCCTTGCCAATATCGGCGGCATCCGGAAGGATCGGAAGGTCATCCAGACGTCGTTCAATCTCCTGCTCAATTTCATCGGGTAACTTGAAGCCATCCGCGCCAAAGAATTTAATGCCATTGTCTCCCGCCGGGTTATGCGAAGCGGAAAGCATCACGCCGGCATCAGCACGCAAACTTCGGGTTAAATAAGCAACGGCAGGCGTCGGCACCGGCCCGACCAGCAACACATTCATCCCCTGCGCCGTCAGCCCCGCGCATAATGCCGATTCGATCATATAACCGGAAAGACGGGTGTCCTTGCCGATCAGAACATGCGGCTGGTGGCTTAAATGCCGGGTTAGAACATACCCCGCCGCCCGGCCCAGCCTCAATGAGAATTCAGCCGTCATCGGCTCCTGATTCACGGTCCCCCGCACGCCATCCGTGCCAAAATAACATCGCATTAATTTTTCCCCGTTTGTCGTTTTACTTCATGCACCAGTCTGCCACGTACGATAAATGCGGCATTGGAGTTCACCAGACGAATTGCTTTTCCGGCAGGACTTTCCACACTCACCTTTATTTCAAACGGGCCAGGTCTGGACTCCGGATGCACCGCCGTGGTTTCAACATCCGAAAGCGCATCCAGCCATATTTCCGGACCCGTCAACGTGGCTGTGGCAGGCGTAACCCGAACGTCCAGCGCTTTCCATCCTTCATCCAGCTCCAGACGTGGTTTGACGGTAATCACCCGTTTAATCACCCGGTCCACTTGCAATTGCAATCGGTCCGGTTGTAATTTTTCAACCGTCAGACCCGGCGGAAGTCGAATGGCCGATATCTTCAACGCCCGTTCCACCACGCCCGGATCCTTCAACCCCGAGGCATTGAGCGGCACTCGTACCTCGGCAGGATCAAGACTGTCCAAACGCGCCTGCAAACCGCTAACCGTAATACGCACATGATCCGGCAAATCATTGACAATCACCATGTCGGACGGTAAGCCCTGCACCTGTAGCGGCACATCCATGCTTAACGAGCCAACCCCTTGACCATGAACCTGCAGCCACATCACTACCGCAATCAGGATCGCCAGCAGCTTCAGGCCACTGGCCCGCGGGAATCGTATCATCTTCGCCACTTCAGGCCTGTCCCGAAACCGCCGTCCGCACGCCGGGTTGAGACAGCCGTAGCATCAGGCGGCTACGCAAGACCTTGCGTTCCAAAGGCTCGCTAACCTTTCCTTCTTCCGCCAGACGCACATAACCTGATTCCTCGGACACCACGATGACCAGTGCATCGCTCTCTTCAGTCAGACCCATTGCCGCCCGATGGCGTGTGCCGAATTCTCCGGCCAATGCATTGGCCTGAGCAAGCGGAAGCAACACGCGGGCGGCCATGACCCTGCCGTTCCCTTCCTGAGGCTGAATAATCACGGCGCCATCGTGCATAGGCGCCTGAGGGCAAAAAAGCGTCAGGATCACATCGCTGCGAACCGGGACATTCATTTCCACGCCTGATTCAAACAAATGTTTCAGACCCGTCTCACGTTCAATCGCCAGCAGTCCTCCCCATCCCCGGTGAGATAATGCAAAGGCGGACTCGGTCAGCGCTTCGGCCAGCCCGCTATGCGCACTTGCCGTCGTCAGCGGATTCACGCCAACCTGCATCAGCGCGCGCCGTATCTCATGTTGAAACAACACCACCAGAATAATGATAAAAGCCGAGAAAAAATGGCCGAACATCCACTCTACGGTCAACAATCCAAAAAAACGCGCCAGTTCATAAACAGCAAACACCACGGCCAGCCCGGCGAGCATCTGCACGGCGCGCGTGCCACGTATCAGCCGAAGCATGAAATAGACCACCACCGCCACCAGGAAAATATCCACTACGTCACGGACGCCGAAAGACCAGTTCTCCATATAAATCATGATGATACGCCATGATTGGATTCAGGCAAGGAACAGCGTATCGCCGAAGCAATTTTCACCGCCCTGCTCTGGGTCGGTACATCATGCACGCGCACAATATCGGCACCCGCGCCAACGCATGCGGCGACCGCGGCCGCCGTTTCAATCTCCCTCTTATTGACTCGGGCTCCCGTTAGTTCTCCGAGAAAAGACTTGCGAGATACGCCCATTAAGATCGGAAAGCCGAGATGCTTGAAACGTGGAATCACCCTGATCAGCACCAGATTATCCTTCAATCGCTTACCGAAACCGATGCCGGGATCCAGGATGATCGCCTGTTCACGAACACCCGCGGCTACGCAAACCTCGACGCGTGCGGTAAGAAAGGCTTCCACCTCATCCGCCACATCATCATAATGAGCGTGCTGCCGCATACTCAAAGGCGTGCCGCGCATATGCATCAGACACACATCCACACCTGCTTCCGCGACCACATCCAGCGATCCGGCATCCCCCGCCAGCGCCGTCACGTCGTTAACCATGCATGCCCCCGCCACAATCGCCTGCCGCATGACTTCCGCCTTGGATGTATCAATGGAAACAACATTTTTTTCTGTATTCAGTGCTTCAATAACAGGAATCACCCGCGTCAGTTCTTCCTGTTCCGATACCGAAACTGAACCGGGCCGTGTGGACTCGCCGCCGACATCAATCATGGCAGCGCCCGCCTTCCACATGTGTTCGGCATGCTTGACGGCATCATCAAGGCGAGCATGAATGCCGCCATCCGAAAACGAATCAGGGGTGCAATTGAGCACCCCCATGATCCAGGCATCACCATCGATTGGCGTAAACCATCGGGATCGTCCCATCGTCATTGTGCAATCCTGTTCATGTTGTAATGTATTGAAAGCGTTTCATGAGGTATTTTTAAACCCGGCGACTCTCCGGGTGATGATTAAACTTATGGGTAATCATGTCAACAAAACATCATTTTCACCAACCTCGGTGCGGCAGTAGTTCCCTCTGATATTTTTCCGGATCTCTGGTCCGGATTATCGCCCCGTCACGCGGTGTCCGATACCTGAACTGAATCATTGGCCGCGCCGAAGGGTGCGGATGAGCTACTGGAAGCAGTGACATCACTTCCATACCAAAGTTTGGAATCCGCGTAAGCTTGGAACCCCATTGCGCGCCGCCATTTCGGTAGGTCTTAACCTGTAGATTTTAGATTTTCCGCGGGCAAACGCAGAGGCATCTGTTTTTCCATTGTGAATAATGTGGGTTAGTAATGTGGGTTAGGGGCTACCAAAGGGTTCGAACGTACTTGTATTCCAACAGACGGCCATCTTTGGTTAACAGGGTCGCATTTTCTTCGCGCGTAGTGGCCACGATCACCTGATCGGCAGGGTCATTATGAAAGGGATGCGGCAATACTGTCGACTTGTAAGCCAGCCTCGGACTTAAAGGAACAAGGCGAAGTTTTGACATGTCCAACGCGATATCAAGCCAGTCTTGTGCATCGCAGCTGATCCCCAGCCTTCCTTTCTCCAGCAGCTTACAAAATTCCCATGGCGAAATCGCTGAAAGAAGCAACTCGTCATTACCGGCTATATTGGCAATCGTGTCTCTGGCTTTAGTGGACAAACGATCAGGTTGCATGTGCCACCATATCCAGACATGGGTGTCCAGAACATATTTGTTGCAGGCTACCTGCACGCTTCCCATATCTCTTCATTCAGCGGCGAAACGATATCTTTCTCGAATATCAGTGCGGAAGCCAACCTCCCCGGTCTTACTGAATTCTCCTTGCTCATGTAAGGGATAACTTCAGCCAAAGGTTTTCCTCGCCGGGTGATGACAACAGGCTCTTTTGTTTTGGAAATCATGTCCAGAATACGCAACGCATGCGTCTTGAACTCACTGATTTGTACGGACTTCATCGCAGCCTCCTTCACCATGGCTGTTTGAAATATATAGCAGTCATTTCAAACAGTCAACTGAATCCCTGAAGTTCAATGGGGTCTTGATTGAATGGCACTTGGTTAAGCCTGTTGTCCAGCATCAATCAGGTGCTAAAGCATGCTTAAAACGTGATCATATAGCATGAAAAACAAATCAATCTTCCAGCATTGATCGAAACGACTTCAAGCTGCAAGCAACCCGGAACTACTGGGTGGCCGTTGGATTATCGTTGTTGATGGCACCCGCGTCAGCATGCCGGGCACCGATGAAAAAAGTTATAGCAATCCCACTTCGAATCCCTTTTCGGGATTGAATGAGCTGAATGGTGGTTCCATAGAGTGAAATTCAAGCTCGGAAAGGGGCCGAAGTGGGGAAACAGATCGCCGTTCATGAGTTTTGCAAGAGGCTCCATAAACAACCAAACCCGGGAAGAGGACAAGGCAGGGAAGCCAATCACCGATCATGGGCTTTGCAATTGGCCCGGAAGTAAAGTGTATTCGAGTAAACTGTCCCCGAAACGATCCAATCATGACGATCACTGTCCACCACGAACAAGACGAACATAGAAGGAAGAAGTCCCAACGGCGGTACCGTCGTCGCCAACGTCGAAGTTGACATACCACGCGCCGGCAGTTCCACCGGCATACGGAGATGCCGACCAATATTTGGCTGGTGCTGACGGCGTAGCGGGAAAAATCGTGGCATTGAGTGAAGGTGCTACACACTGATCTTTCACAATCGAACCCAACTCCTTGATATTGGGTACGCGCCAGCCGGTGAGAGGTGTTGCAACTGGAAAGTTGGCGGCAGTATTCACCGCTTTGGCGTGATCCAAAGCTTTCTGCCAAGTGTAGGTCGTAGCCGTATCCGTGCAGGTGCTTGCACTTTCATTCCACGTTTGTCCCTCGGAGCAGCGTTTCCACATCAGACCGGTCTTCGTATGCGTCACCGTGCCATCGTGATGGTCTATAAAATCGACTGTTGGGGTATTGGCCGTTATGGGAGTATTGCAAGCTTGTGTCGCCGACGTCTGGCCACTTCCGCCGCGAACAAGTCGAACAGGATAGCTCTGACTCTTATCGCTAGTGCGGCCATCGCCGTTATTGAAGTCGGTACTCCACGCGAGGAGATCATTGCTGGCATACGGAGACGCCGACCAAAACCAGCCAGCGCTTGTGGCCGCGTTCGGAAAATAGCCGGTATCAATGGTCGGGGAAGATGGGGCGATGCCGTAATCCACAATAGAGCGTAAAGCATCTTTTTTGGGCAAGCGCCAGTCCGTATAGCCGCATAACCTGGCTGTATTATTCACCGCCGCGACATATTCCTCCGTATTGCAGTTGGTCACACCCGTGCAGGTAAAGCCGCCATTGACCGTGCCTGGGTTTCCGCCATTGGTCGCGCCGGTGGAGTCGTACCAGCTATAGGTATAGCTGGTATCACGCAGACTTTTTGAATTTGCCGCGGTTTTTACCTCCCACATCAAACCGGTGGTGTGATCCAGCACGCAATCCCAGGGCGTGGATGCGTACGTTGCCGCCTGATCAACCAGTGCAACGCCGAAGGCATCCAGCTTGGTAAAATCAAAGCCCGCCTTGCCGCCGCCATCAATCGCCTTGATCAAGGCACCGACACGGGCCAGTGCATCGCGGCCAACATCGGCATCCTGAACGGGAAATAAAGGTCGCGTGGCGGTAAGTTTATTGTCTGTTCCATTACCCCATTTTGTAATACCGGTATCATTGATACCGCCCGGATCATCATTCAGAATGGTGCCTGTTGCGACCGCTGTGCCGAGTCTGGCATTGACCGGATTGCTCAAGGTCAGCGTCAAGGTTTCGTTTGGCTCAAAAAAAACCATGTCGGCATTGATTAGTACGGTAATCGTGCCTGAGATGGTGTTTTCCGGAAGGGTTAATGTAGCGTTGGCTGCTGTGTAATCGCTGGTGGAAAGGGCTGTGCCATCCGCCGTGGCATAGTCAACCGTCACCGCCGCTGTTGTTGTCGCGCTGAGGGTAACGGTAAATACCAGATTGGTCACGCCACCGGTACTGCCTTCGGCAACACTGGCGTCGGCAATGCTGATTGAAGGAATATTAGTGCCGCCACCTTTACCGCATCCGCTGACAACAATAGGCGCAAACAGCAATAAAGCCAGGTACACAAACATCCGGCCGGATGCGGCCTTATGTCTGAACCACGTACAGAATGGGGTCTTGAATGGTTCACACCGATCACCACGAGACATCACGTGATAAAAGGCACCGGAGTATTCAATTCGAAGAGGTCTGACCATGCCCCCCTGCCCTTCTTGCCGCGAACCCGGCATCGTCCGCGGATGCCTGTTCGAGACAAGGTTTCAGATAACGGCCCGTCCATGAAGATTCGCAGGCCGCCACATCCTCCGGCGTGCCGGCAACCACAATCTCACCGCCCTTGTCACCCCCTTCCGGCCCCATATCCACAATCCAGTCAGCCGTTTTAATCACTTCCAGATTATGTTCGATGATAATCACCGTGTTGCCGCGCTTTACCAGCGCATGCAGCACATCCAGCAGTTTGGATACATCATCAAAATGCAGCCCGGTGGTCGGCTCATCGAGGATATACAGCGTATCGCCCGTCGCCCGGCGAGCCAGTTCACGGGATAATTTAATGCGCTGCGCTTCGCCACCGGACAATGTGGTCGCCGATTGTCCCAGGCGAATATACCCCAGCCCCACTTGCCGTAATGTTTCCAGCCGGTGCCGAACAGGCGTGATATTGACGAAGAATTCGGCTGCTTCATCCACCGTCATGGCCAGAACATCGGCAATATTCTTACTCTTGTAGCGGATATCCAGCGTTTCGCGATTATAGCGCGCTCCCTCACAAGTTTCGCAATGAACATACACATCGGGCAGGAAGTGCATTTCTACCTTGATGATACCGTCTCCCTCGCATGCCTCGCATCGTCCTCCCTTGACATTGAAGGAAAAACGTCCCGGTTTATAGCCGCGCGCACGTGATTCCGACACGGAGGTGAACAGATCCCGAACTGGCGTAAATAATCCTGTGTAGGTCGCCGGATTGGAGCGTGGCGTACGGCCAATGGGGCTCTGGTCAATATCAATAATTTTATCCACCCGATCCGCACCGATCAGATCGTCATAAAGACCCACCCGCTCCTTCACCTGCCGCATCCGCCTGGCAAAAGCACGATAAAGGGTATCGATAAGCAGCGTGGATTTGCCGGAACCGGAAACGCCGGTCACACAACTCAAACGTCCCACCGGGAAACTCGCATCCACATGCCGCAGGTTGTGGGTGCGCGCTCCCCGCACCCCCAGCCTCGGATGCCCCGCCTCGACTTCCATTCGTTCAGGCACGGCAATCATTTTTCTTCCCGTCATGTAATCAGCAGTGAGCGAACGCTTGTGCCTGAGCACCGCATCAATCGGACCCGCCACCACCACTTCACCGCCGTGCTCACCGGCCCCGGGGCCCATATCCACCACCCAGTCGGCGCGGCGGATGGTGTCCTCATCATGCTCGACGACGATGACCGAATTTCCCAGGTCGCGCAAACGTTCCAGCGTCGTCAGCAGGCGGTCGTTATCACGCTGATGCAACCCTATTGAGGGTTCGTCAAGAATGTAGAGTACGCCAACCAGCGCCGATCCTATCTGCGTTGCCAGACGGATACGCTGTCCCTCGCCACCGGAAAGGGTCCCCGCCGTACGATGCAGGCTGAGATAATCCAGGCCCACTTCAATCATAAAGCCCAGCCGCGCATCCACCTCTTCCAGCACCCGTCCGGCGATGGCCTGATCCTGTGGCCCCAGTTCCAGATTCCGAACCCATTCCCGCGCCTCGCGCAGCGGCATCCGGACCACATCCGGCAGACTTACGCCACCTACCCGCACATGTCGGGCCGCAAGATTCAGACGTGAGCCGTCACAGGCCGGGCATGGCACATCATTGATATAATGCGATAAGGATTCGCGCACCTCATCGGACGCACTTTCCCGGTAACGCCGTTCCAGGACCGGAATCACACCGTCAAAGGGCCGCACCACCTCGCGTACCGAACCACGGTCATGGAAGCGGAAGGAAATACGTGCTCCATCCGAGCCATACAGCAGAAAGCGTTGCGCTTTTTCGCCCAATTCAGAAAATGGCGCGCGCGCGTCAATGCCCAGATGGCGGCACACCGCCTCCATGGTCTGCTGGAAAAAAGGCATTTCGCGCCCCGACCACGGTGCAATCACCCCCTGTTTCAACGATTTCGAATCATCCGGCACGACCAGTTCGGGATCGAAAATCATCTTTGAACCGATACCGTCGCATTCGGGACAGGCGCCTGCCGGGGAATTGAAGGAAAACAGCCGCGGTTCGATTTCAGGATAGGAAATACCGCAATCCGGGCAGGCGAAACGCTCCGAGAAGGTCTGCGCTTCTCCATCCACCAACGCAATCAGCATACCGTCGCCATATTTCAGAGCGGTCTCAACGGAGTCAGCCAGACGCGTGCGCATGCCCTGACGTATGACGAGACGATCCACCACCAGTTCAATATCATGTTTTTTGTTCTTTTCCAGCGGCGGCGTATCTTCAATGGAAAACATTTCTCCATCCACACGCACGCGCACGAACCCGTCCTGCCCTGCTTTCTCCATTTCCCGGCGGAATTCACCTTTCCGGCCACGTGCGACGGGTGCGAGTAACTGTAACTTCGATCCGTCCGGGAGGTTCAGCAATGTATCAATAATTTTACTGGCGTTTTGTGATGCAATGGGATTACCGCAATGGTGGCAATAGGGTTTGCCAATGCGGGCAAACAGCAAGCGAAGATAATCATAGACTTCGGTAATGGTGCCAACCGTGGAACGGGGATTCCGGCTGGTTGTTTTCTGCTCGATGGAAATGGCAGGCGATAATCCTTCGATAGCATCCACATCCGGGCGTTCCATCATGCCCAGAAACTGGCGGGCATAGGCTGAAAGCGACTCCACATAACGCCGCTGGCCCTCGGCATACAGCGTATCGAAGGCCAGCGACGATTTTCCTGACCCGGACACGCCGGTAATTACAACCAGTTTGTTCCGCGGAATATCCAGGGTAATGTTTTTCAGGTTGTGAACACGCGCGCCGCGCACGCGAATCCAACACTCGTCCAGCCTGTTGTTCATTGAACCTCCAAACCATCAAATCTATGCTTATGCTCTCGATGCACAAGTCATATGAACATGTTACCGTCGGGTTCAAACAGTATCGCAATGCAGGAGACAGGAGACAGCCATGCCGGAAGAAGATGCCGTAGAAGAAGCAAGCGAACCGTCGCCAGGGGCGCAGTCTCCTGCTTCGCCACAGCATACGCGGTCTTCATCCATACCGCTGTTTCTGTCCAGTCTTGCGTTATTACTGGCTGCATTTGCTCTTACCGTGGCGTTGATCAGCAGTAAAAATATAAACGCACACCGGTCATTGAGTGGCATCAAGGGAAAACTGAATGTCATGGAGGGCCGCATGAATCATGTAGAGACATTGATGGCAACGGATAAACGCGGCATGGTACAGGCTGAACTGAAGAAAATGCTGCTGAACCTGCATGAATTATCACGTCTCGGCGATGATAAAACCAGGGCCGAGATCGCCAAGGCCGAGGCGGTTCTTCAGCGACTGTCCACCCCCGAAACAAGGATCAGGATAAAAGTTGATCTGAAGCGCGCCATGCAGCCCGGGCGGTCGGATAAACCGGAGGCTTCGGCTACAGAGGTATCCGCATCCAAACCTGTGCCTGCCAATCCGGAAAAGATCTTACTGAATAAAACAGCAAACAAACCGTCCCCGGATGCTGCAACGGGCACTACGCCTGCTCTCTCCGTACCCGCGGAGAAATAACAGGAAGACTGGATTTTTGCGCAATCAGGCGATCTGTCGTCGTTGTCTCCTCATGGAATACAGTGGTTAATTCGGAAAAGGAGGCCTGCAATTCCCCAGGATCAAGCAGATATTCCCGCCGCATGGGCCGATCCTGGTGAACAGCCTGATAATGACTCGTATAGGTTTCAAACAGCAACAGACCTCCGGGATTCAGGGCATTGACCATGGCAGGAAAAATTTTACGTTCCAAAAAGAAAAAATTCACCAGCAGATCATACCTGGATGCCGGAAATACAAACGTTTTCAGGTCAGCCGACATTGCCTGAATATGCAGTCCCCTCGTGGTGGCCAGCCGCACGCATCGCCGTAGTCCTTCCAGTGCAAAATCCACCGCCAGAACGCGGCATCCCCGTTCGGCCAGGAAAACACTGTTTCGGCCAGCCCCCGCCGCAAGATCGAGTACTCGGGGGTGTTCCGGAAGCATTTGCAATACTTCGTCCGCATGGGAAATCAAAAACTCGGGAGGATGCATGCTCACCTTTCGCTCTGGATCCCTGTACTTCCCATTCCACTTTTCCCGGTCTCCCATGCGTCTCTACCCTCCGAAGCGGTGAACCATGGAATCTTCAATCCCGGCGAACCACGCTTGCATGCCAACGGGAAAGATGCGATTAAGATAGGTGAGGTATCCGGTCACCATCAGAACCCCCAGAGAAATAAAGATCAGGCCTGAGATGATGCCTGTGGTGTGAAGATAAAGGGGATATCCGGCAATTCTTACCTCCCATCCCTTTCCTTTTAGAAAGCGCCAAAAACGACCGTTTCGATCCAGCCTTCCCAGATAAAGCGAGAGGATCATGAGGGGAAGACTTAGCCCCAGTGCAAAGGTGAACAGGGAAACCGCACCCAACCATGCCGTTTTTACGGTCGCGGCCAGGACCAGCATGACGCCGAGGATCGGACCGATACATGCAGTCCAGCCAACCGAAAAGGTCATGCCGAAAAAAAAAGATCCGACCAGGCTAAGCGCCGGTTGCCGCCGGAAGCCTGCGCCGCTGAAGCCCTTGCCCAGGAGCGAGGCCAGGCCAAACAGTACGATGAGAGCGCCTCCTGTCCGCAGCAGGAACTCATGGTGCTGGCTCACCAGGGCGCCCAGCAAGGTGGCTGTTGCTCCCATCAGTGAAAAAATGAAGGCGAGTCCTGAAAAAAAGGAGATCGTCATCAGCAGGATATTCTTTCTTTCGCTTTGTGATGCAAAGGCAAAATAGGCAGGAAGAATGGGCAGGGTGCAGGGTGACAGAAACCCCAGTGTCCCCGCCATGAATGATAGGGCTACGATTATGCCAAAGCTGGCATATTGAAGTTCCTCGGCGTCGGTGGCGGGCTTGGGCTGATTCACCCTGAGTAATGCCCGATAAGCGTAGACAAACGCCGTAATATCTTCGGGTGGCGCCCGAAGCGCCCGATCCTGCAAGGCGGCGACAGATCTTGCCGCCGCCTCCATATAACTGCGATCACCGACATCCCTGCCGACCCGGTAGAGCAGCAGGGCCGCCATCCCGTTAGAGCGCAAGGGTTTTTTGGCCACAAACAGCTCTTGCGGCTTGTAAAACCGGGATGACGTGCTGTTGCGGGAAAAGAAGCCACCCAGTTTGTGGTCATAAAGCCGGTCCAAAATAAATTTAACCAGGTTTCGAGCTCTGTTGAGCCACCGCGTATCGCCAGTCGCCTTGTAGCCCTCGTAAAATGCCAGACCCAACGCAGCGTTATCAGCCAGTTGACCATTCAGGCTGGCTCTGCCGGTTTTTGGGGTGAAATAGCGCCAGGCACCCTGCTTGCCCACCAGCCGCGCCTCAATGAACCGAAGCACGGCGACGCCATTTGCCAGTATACCCTTCGAATGCACTGTGTTGCCCGCCCTTAACAGGGCGCAGGCAGCCGCGGCTGCATTTCTCACCCGCACCGTTGGACCGTGAGAATAAGAATCCCACGTCTTTTCAAGTGCCTGCGCGTAGTGTTTTATGGCCTCGATGTACCGGGGGCGTGATTGAACCCTGTTGACCGCCAGGTACAGTTGCACCCTTGCGGCAAGGCCTGTCAGCGTAAGCGGTTCAGGTATCTTTTTAAGCCTTTGCAAGGCATCTTTAATGGCGGCGGCATTCCCGTTCTTCGCGGTAATCGACAGCGAAAGTGCAAGGACCTCAGGGCGGCTGCCTCCAGAGGTTTCCACCCTGTTTTCCAGATGCCGGAGCGTTTCCACTGAAAGCCGGGTTGACAACAGCGGTTGCCGCTTTCCCTCTTCCCAGACAAGTTTCGGGTTTGTCATTGCTGTCAGGCTAAAAAACAGGGTGACCGCCAGCAGGAGGTATTTTCCTGTCTTTCCACTTCCCCGAGGCATTAATATTTGCCCAGTGTTACCATTTGCTCCGCAACCCGGTCGAATTCCGGTGAATTTGCCTCGATCCGCCCTGCCTGGATGTCACTGAAGAAATAGCCCACGGTGCCTTCCAGCATAGTTAGCCAGAACGGATCCTTCGTCTGTTTGTAGAGTCCCAGCAACACTGCTGCCATAACACCGTTGCTCGCGAAATCTTTTGTTTTGTCGAATGATCCATCCTTGCGGTACAGTTCTTTGCTGGTACTCCGACGTGTAAAAAAGCCACCACCCGCCGGATCATAGAGTTCCTTTGCGGCAAAGTGCGCAAGGCGCTTCGTTAATTCCAGGTATTTCCTGCTGCCGGTGATCTCATACGCTTTCAGGAAGGCTGCCGCCATCCATGCATTGTCCCCCAGGCGTCCGTCCAATACGCCTTTCTTTTTTTTGGGATCGTAATAACCAAAGGCGCCATTTTTTCCCATCATCTTATGCGCGAGAAAGCCAAGCGCCGGTATTGCCGTACGTCGATACTGCTGATCATGCAGGATTTTTGTGGCATTCAGAAGCGTGATGACCGATCTGGCGCTGGAGACGGCGTAACTGGTCTGGTCAACGGACGGCATGCCGACCTTTTTCCTTTCAGCCGCCGTGAAATGATAATAGACCTCATCCGCCAACTGGCTGCCGTAGAATCTGCCGACATTCCGGTTCAACAGCACCTGTTGAATATAGGCGAGTGAATGAACGGCGGCGTTCTTATATGCTGTTTTCTCATACAAGGGATACGCCTTCAGAAACAGATCAATCAACTGGCTGTTTTCAAACAGCATCTTCTCGAAATGAGGTACGGTCCAGTTCCTGCGAGTATCATAATGGAAAAAACCGCCTCCGATTCGGTCGTAAAGACCTGCGATCATATCCTTCGTCTGTAACGTCTCCACTTCGGTCAACAGGCTTGTCTGCTCGCGGCGTAATGTCAGTAGCTTTTCAAAAGACGGCTTCTCTCTTTTTCGTGGATTTCCGGTCAGGCCAAGGATTGCATCCAGCGTCATGCGCAAGGGATCCGTCCATTGTTTGTTTCCCTGCTCTTTCAGTTCAAGAAGCCGCAACAGGACGCCAGCATGGGGTTTCTTCTGGGCCAGGCCAAAGCCGCCAAAGGCGGGATCAAGGCCGGCGGCCATCAACAGTGCAAATTGTCTGGTATAAGCGTCAAGCATCGCCCGCGTAGGCTTTATTACCCTCGGTTTGATCGGCGACCCTGTTTTCTCAGCCGCTGACGGCGTATAATCTCTGGCAAGATAATCAAGCGTTTTTTGCAGATTGGACAATAGCGTGTCTTTTGGGATATATCCCGGAACAGTAGCCAGCATTTCGCCATTCGGTGCGAGTATGACAGTGATGGGAATGCCGACGGATGCATACTCATCCGCGATATCCCGTCGGCGATCGTAATCTACAAAGACGGGGACGTAGTGCTTATTGATGAATTCCGCGACTGACGGTTTCTTGAGCGTTTCCTCATAAACCTGACAGTTGTAACACCACACCGCTGTAATAAGCATAAAAACAGGTTTATTTTCCGATTTCGCCCGGAGAAACACCTGCCCGGAATAGTCCATCCAGTGGATGGAGGAATTATGGTGGGTATGAGCCCGTGCATCCCGGGCTGTCAACACCGCCATCCCCGGGATCAGGGCAATCAGCAGGCATACCAGCCACGTCCTATGTAGAGTAAGCATGCAGCACCTCTATTGCTATTGTGAAAGTATAGACCTCGAAAAGGGCCATGGCTACTCTCCTGGACTTTCACGCAACCAGGCGGGTTTCCGCGACAGTTT
>CAYOUW010000032.1:0-18365 GCA_964407235.1 uncultured Zetaproteobacteria bacterium
TGAAAGAATTGCCAGCGCGATCAAAACACCCAAATGTCAAGCCTGACACCATTTTGACACCATTTTCCTGCCGATGGGTGGTATGGGAATGATGGGCCAAGGTAGCATGAAGGGGATGATGAATGGTCGAAGGTACTCGCGCGCGTGGATCGGCGCATGGAGATGATGTCGCGGATGGGTTCCATCCTGAGCCCGACGGATCAAGAACGAACAATTATCCTGGGCTGTCTGCGGCGGCGTGCGGCTGATACTGAGTAATGCGGGTCGTCCAGGATCAAGGCGCGCCCGGCCTTGGGCGGAACAGAATGATTTGTTCAGACAGGTTGGAAAGGCTGTTCACTGTGATGGTTGGTTCGATCCCCCATGGGTCCAATAAGGCATCCGGAGAACGCCGAACCCAAGCAGCCCGCATGCCGGAAGAAATAGCCCCGATGACATCAAACGAATTGCTTGAAACAAGCCACGTATTGCTATTATAAGATCCCGCTTCCCTTAGAAGATAGCTATACACACTGGGGCTTGGTTTAAATGATCTCACTGCATCAACACTTACAATTCCATGAAAGCAGTTCCTGATGCCCGCATTCATTAGCAATATCTCTACTGCCTCTTCGCTGCCATTGGAGAACGCGAATATGTTGAGGCCCGCCTTTCCGGCTTGATCCAGAGCTTCCTGTACGTCATCGAATGCCGGCAACACCCGATACGCATTCAACAGTTCATCTTTATCTTGCCGACCAAGGGATGCATTAAAATATGAACTGGCGTAATCAAGTGCCTGGCTGGTGCAAACAGAAAATTTTTCGTAGTTTCGCATTAACCCGCGCCGAAAAGAATACTCAAGTTGTTTTTCGCGCCAGACATGAGCGAATGTGCTGGCTTTAGCCCCGACCTTCTTTTCCAGGATATTTATGACGCCATGGGTGTCGATTAATGTTCCATAGACGTCGAATGCAAGTGTAATGGTCAAATTATTCTGACTGCCATGCCCTGGCGGAAAATGCCGGGTCAAGCTCCGTCCCGGCAAGATGGTTGGTATAGTTACTGAGCGTTTTCATGCCGACGCCAAGCACAATTTCCAGTATCTGTGATTCGTTGTAACCGGATGCCAGGAAATCCGCAATGATCTGTTCGCCGGGCCATCCACGGGATTTGACGATTTCAGTGGTCAATCGGTACAGAGACTCCAGCTTTTTATCCGCGATCGGTTGATCATTCCGGATAGCTTGCACCACATCATTTGGCACATTTTGCATCTGCGCAATCGTTGAGTGTGCCGCAACGCAGTATGTGCATTCATGGAATCGGCTGACCGCCAGCAACACCACTTGCTGTTCGGTCGGGCTGAAGCTGGTTTCCTCGAACAGCTTTCCTACCGCAAGGTAAGCTGCCGCCAATGCGGGCGCATTGGCCATTTTTCCAATCAGGTTGGGTACAAAACCGAACTTGGCTTGTGTGGACTGAAGGATGTCGCGTGCTTGTCCCTCTGCCGTATCCAGTGTGAGTGTTTCGATTTGGTTCATGATGGACTCCATTGTGGTTTTGTTATTGAATGGATATTCAGCAATCGAACCATAGGTAATTTTGAGTTATCGTTCAAGAAATATTATTGAATTTAAATTCAACGACCTGTACAGTGTAGGCTTGATTGATGTTGGAAGTGGAAGATCATCCTGGTTAAATACGCGAGGATTGACTATGGCCAGACCAATACAATTTGACCGGAATCAAGCCGTCGCTCAGGCCATGTCGGCTTTTTGGAAGGGCGGCTTTCAGGGAACGCCGGTTCGTGAACTTGTGAAAGCAACCGGCCTGAAGCCAGGAAGCCTTTATGGCGCCTTTGGCAATAAGAGAGCCTTGTTTATGATGGCGATGGATGTGTATTTTGACACCCTGTTTCGTAAAATACAAAATATTCTCAGGGCGGATAAACCTCCACTGGACGTAATCAACGATTTCTTTGAACAACTGGTCACTGATTGCAGTGCGCGCAGCCAAGGCTGTTTGCTGGTCAATACCCTGACAGAAACACCCGTTGAGGATCATGAGGTGCAACAGCTTGTTACTACGATGTTTGACCGGATAAAACTGGAATTTGTTCATATTCTGGACAAAGCACGAAAAGCTGGAGACATCTCTCGGCATCAGGACGTCGAAGAACTGGCGCGTATGCTCATTACCTGTATATATGGCTTGCGTCTATATAGTAAAACGGATCAAAACCGGGAGAACTTACGTAGCATTGCTCAGAACTTCCTAAAGGTTCTAAGGATATAGAACTGGTCTGCCGCGCTATTTCCGAGCAATGCATCCAGTTCAGCCGCAGCTCTGTTGGCCTGGCCGGATGTAACGCTCAGTCCGCATAACCGCCGCCTGGTAATCTCAGTTACCTTGCGCGTGGAAATGCCCTGCACATACATCTCCGCCACGGCCAAATGTAAAAAGTGCGTTCCGATCTCATCCCGCGTTCCAGTGTGTCCGGAATAGTTCAGGCCCTGCCATAATCATCCTCAATGCGTTCGATATCATCCTCGCCAAAATAATCGCCACTCTGCACTTCAATAAATACAATGTTCTCCGATCCCGTGTTGGTGATACGATGGAGCGTCCCGCGTGGAATCTCGGCGTGATCGGGCGCCTTAATCATACTATCCCGTCCATCCAGGCATAGCATTCCCTGGCCCTGAATCACCTGCCAATGCTCATCGCGTTGCTTATGCCGTTGCAGGGATAAACGCTGGCCGGGATACACGGTGATACGTTTGACCTTGTGGTCCGGCTCGTCCGCAAGCACTGTATAGAATCCCCATGGTCTTCGCCATTCCTGACTATCCAGAATCTGCTCATAGACCCGGATGTAGTCATCCACCATGCGGGCGACGGAAAACCGAACCTCGGCCTCCCGCCGACATGCCTGTCTCGAAAGATCACCCAGATGCGCCACGGAACGAACAGCTTCCTGCACATCCGCAACCAGAAAGCCTGTTTCGCCATGGCGAATGATCTCCGGCATGGAACCCCTGGCATAGGCAATGGCAGGTGTACCGCAGGCCATGGCTTCCGCCACGGACAGCCCGAACGGTTCGGCAAAGGAGATCGGATGCAGTAGCGCTCGCGCACCACCCAGCAATCTGTCGCGTTCCGCGGGCCCTACGCAGCCCACATATTTTATCTGTGCACCATCAATATGCGGCGCGACTTGAGTGGAAAAATAGCTCTCATCCTGTATCAGTCCAGCCATGATGAGCGGCAGACCGGCAGCGCGGGCAATCTCAATCGCAGCGCTTGCACCTTTATCCGGGTGTATACGGCCGAAAAACAGCAGGTAATCCTGAGGCGTCTCACGGAAGGTAAACTGCGCAAGGTTGATGCCGTGATGGATGGTAGCCGTGTAATCAAGCGCCGGACTGCGATCTGCGTTGCTGATGGAAACATAATAGATTTTATCATTATATTTCTCATACACCGGCAGGATGTTCGGCGATGAAAAACCGTGAATGGTCGAAACCACCGGCGTGTTAACCAAGCGTGTCCAGGCCAACGGCAGAAAATCAAAATGGTTGTGGATGATGTCAAATTCATCCGCATGTTCAAACAGTTCCGAGATATGCAGGCATTCCCATACCTTGGGATCGATGGATTTATCTTCCCCGTAAGGCCTCGGGCAGACGGCATGCAGGTGGGCATGGGTTTGGGAGTCGGCGGTTGCAAACAGCGTGACATTCAGACCCCGTTCCACCAACCCTTCCGCCAGCAGCGACACCACTTGCTCCCACGGGCCATAGGCCCTCGGCGGCGTGCGCCAGGCGATAGGCGAAAGCAGGGCGATCTTCATCGCCTTATCAGGGTTCAGGATATCTGACATCTGATTCCTGATCCAGCCAATCCAGCACTTCCGTAAGGCTTGCCGTGGCCAGTGCCATTGCAGTGTCCGCGGCGCCGTAATACAGGTGAATTTTATCGTTCATGCAGGTCCAGCCGCAGGAAAAAACCACATTGCCTACATCCCCGCTGCGCTCATAGGATGTTTGCGGCCCGAGTACCCACGCCCCGGCACGCCGGATCACGCGGGCAGGATCTTCAAGGTCCAGCAGCGCCAGGCCGAGGCGATAAATATCCTGCCCGGCAATACGTCTTACGCCATGGTAAAGCAGCAACCACCCTTCGGATGTCGCGATCGGCGGCGGACCAATGCCGATCTTGGCCGCATCCCACCAGCCCGGACCGCGGACGGTCATGATCTGCCGGTGACTGCCCCAGTGTACCAAATCCGGTGAAAAAGCGATCCAGATATTTGCGGCATGGCCGGGTGTGGCGGGCGACGGCCGGTGAAGCATGGCGTAACGGCCGCCAAAGCGCACGGGGAACAGCGCCGCGTCTTTGTTGTCCGGCGCCAGCACCGGCCCCAGACGGTCAAAGGTGCTGAAATCAGTCGTTGTCGCCAGCGAGACCAGCGCGCCCCGATCCGAATACGCCGTATAAGCCATCACCCAGTTTCCGACGTCCGCTATCCGGGTCAGCCTCGGATCTTCCACTCCCCATGCTTCCTCGGGATGACCTTCCGCATCCGGGCTGAATGCCGGTCTATCACCCACCCGCCAGCCACCAATGCCGTCCGTGCTACGCGCAATTGAGAAATGTGAGCGCCCGCAACGATCCTCAACGCGCAGCATAAGCAGTGTTTCGTCATCCAGCAACGCGGCACCCGCATTGAATACCGAGTTCACCGGCCAGGGGATGTCCCCGGCCGACAGGACAGGGCCGCCATCATGCCGGTGAAACAACCGGTCCTCCTGCATCAGAATTCCATGGGGAGTTCGGGCTTTTTCTTCATTTTTTTCGCTTCACGTGCCAGTGCATAGGCCT
Organism: uncultured Zetaproteobacteria bacterium; assembly: GCA_964407235.1. GTDB lineage: Bacteria > Pseudomonadota > Zetaproteobacteria > Mariprofundales > Mariprofundaceae > JAUZQZ01. The sequence continues at coordinate 4,867 of CAYOUW010000032.1, forward strand.
CGTTGTATTGCTCGGCGACCACGTCCCACGACACAACATCATCCAGATAACGCTTGAGATTGTTACCCATTCGCATGCGCATCTCTTCGGAGCAGGCGAGGCGGATCGTTTTTTCTTTCAGCATCTGTTTGGTGGTAAACATCAGACCACCGTCGGATTCCAGTGTTTGCGAGGTCAACCCCTCCATCGGTGATGAGGTAATGTAAGGTTTGTTCAGCGCGATGATGCGGGCCAGAGTGCCGGACTGGGTCTCATCCAGAGAGGGAAGTACGATAAAATCGCACACGGCCATGACCTTGTAATAGATATCGCCTCTCGGAACGAATTCAAAATAATGTGCCAGCCCTTCCCGTTCCAATACTTCCACGCCATTTTTATAGCGCTCGTAATCTTTTTTATGGGCGGGATCGCGCATGGTTCCCGCCGCCAGCAAATCCCATTCCTCACCGCAATGTCGCTTGATCTCCTGACTGATCTCCTTCCACATGGAGATGAGGATATCCCAGCGCTTGTTGGACTGAATCCAGCCGACCAGGCCGACCAGATGGGGTCCCAGATGAGCGGCTTTGTCCAGTCCGAGTTCAGCGCGGAGCTTCGGAATATCCTCTACCCGCCAGCGCCGGTCGGGGCGGGCGCCATGCGGAACCACCATAACATTTCTCGGCGTCTCCCAGCCGAAACCGCTCATGGTCCAGTTCAGCCGCCATTTTTGATAATCACACTTAAACAATACCACATCGGTGCATTTGCACATCTGGTAAACAAAATTGGCCTCGAACTCGCTCATGCGTCCATGAATGGTGTGCGGCTCGACAATGACCGGGTAGTCGGACAGCGCTTCCAGCAGGGCAAGGAATCCGGCATTACCGTCGCCTCTTCCGCGAGCATCACAATATTCATACAGACCATACTCATGTTCGATATGCACGGCATACGGATCAAGCGTCTCAATTTTTTTGACTACAGGCATCCACCAGTCACGCCGCGACATGTTAATCAGGGGGAAAACGCCTTCACCTTCGCCGTCCACATGACTGATCACGAGTACGTCACGCCCCGGATTGTGCTTTTGGATAAACTCACGCGCCTCTTCGGCAAAAGTGGCGATGCCGCACAACCGTGGCGGCCAACTGGAGATCATCACAATTGGTTTCATCGTGATCGGTTTCATCGTGATTGGTTTCATGACGATTCCTCCTCATAGGGTTCATCCACGAGAAACTCTTCGATACTCAGGTGAGCCAGGGTATAACTGATCAGGCTTTCCGCACCCTGGTTGGCATTGACGCCATCGCTCATGAGTCCATCGAAGCACCCTTTGGAAACGAAGTCAAACAAAGCGATATGACCGTCATTTTCACCCAGAAACCAGTTGAAGGCCTTGCGCTTCAGTTCCAGGTAACGGGTGTCAGCCGTAGCATCAAAGGCCGCACGTAGCATACGCACCATGGCGGCGGCATCAACGGGCTGCTGGTCAAACCTCGCTTTTTCTCCGTCCTTCGGGTACCAGCCATCGCAGCCTACGAAGGAAAAATGATCGCCATCGTAGCTGGCGGACAAGAGAAATTGGCAGGTGTTCACGGCTACAGTCCGGAAGCTGTCGTTTTTTAAAACAAGCGAAGCCACAAACAGGGCATGCGGCAGAACGGCATTATCATAGACCATCTGATCTTCGAACCACTGCCAGTCCGCCGTCGCGGTAGACTGGTATGTCCGCATGATTTCGTCTGCCGCCAGCGCCATTTCCCGCCGCATGTCCAAATCATCGGGGAATCCCCTGAGATAATCGGCCAGGCCCAGTATTTCGTAAGCGCGTCCGCGCAGGCTGAAAGATCCCGCCGCCACGGCATCCTTGAAGAGGGTGCGCGCAAGCTGTGCCAGCGATGGCATGGGTGGCCATGCAATCAGCGCACCCAGCGCCTCAATTGTCCTGGCTGTAGCGTCTTCAGACTGTACGGGTGCAAGAAACCGGCGATCAAATGACATGAAATTATTAAATGTGCCATCCGTCCTGCGGGCATGCAGCAGAAAGGAAAAATAAACATCAATCAAACGCAATGATATTGCATCCTTGCGTTGTCGATACAGTCGCACCATAGCCTCCAGCGCCCGTGAGTTATCGTCGGTGCAATAACCGTGACGGTGATCCGGCACGGTATGCACGGCGTGTTGCAACATACCGGTACCGTCCGTCAAACGCAGAAAATGGTCCAGCCGCAGCTCCGGCAGATCCGCAACCGAAATGTGCGTATCGAGGGCAGCTTTGGCGGCCGGCGCCGGCCGGATGCGGTTCAGTGAGATCGGATCCGCCGCATGTGAAAGAAACAGATGCCAGTAGTCTTCCCCCACCCGGGGCCAGGTCATGGCGCGGCCAAAGTCGAAAGCGCGTCTGCGGATGGCTTCGCAGGCGTCCGGATCGTCCAGCAGCCCGGACAATGCCGCGGCAATGGCCTTGCTATCCCGAAAGGGAACCAGAATACCCCGTCCATCGGCCAGCAGTTCCTCCGCATACCAGTATGGCGTGGAGATCACCGCTTTACCCAATCCCAGGGCGAAGGCCAGTGTACCGCTCGTGATCTGCTCCCGGGACAAGTAGGGCGTCAGATAATAGTCGGCCGCATTCAGATAGTGATGCAGTTCTTCATCCGTAACGAAACGGTTGATAAACGTCACATGCTCTTCCAGCTCCAAATTCTTTACCAGACGCCGCAAAGAGAGCCGGTACGCTTCTCCATCCGATTTTTTCACCTCCGGATGCGTAGCGCCCAGGACAAGATAGAGGATGTCCGGATGCGCGCCAATCACATCCGGCAGGGCTCGAATCGCCCATTCAATGCCCTTGTTACGGCTCAACAGGCCAAAAGTAAGAATTATTTTTCGATTCCGGAATCCCGGTTCCTGTTTGAAGGAAGTGGAATCCGAAAATTCGAGCGCAGGCAGGCCGTGCGGCAGAAACTTAACCTTACCCCCGCCAATGCCATAAATATCCCGCAGCATGGCGACAGCCCGTCTGCTCATCACCACCATCCTGACGGAGGCGGCGGCGATATCCGTGATCACCCGGCGCTGATGCTTATCCGGGTGCTCAATAATGGTATGCAGCGTAGTGATAACCGGCACATTCAGGCGTTCCAGCAGCAGCGTGATGTAAGCGCCCGCATCACCGCCGAACAGCCCGAATTCATGCTGAAGGCTGACCAGGCGCACGCCGCTGAAATTGATGTAATCGGCGGCGGCAATGTAGTCCTCCTTGCGATCCTTATGCACCACGCATCGGACTTCATCGCTATAATGAAGCGACTCGGATGCCTCCATGGCGATCACGCGCGGTTGCATGCGCCCCTTCGCTGCCTGCTTTGTATGCTCAATCAGATCCGAGGTGAAAGTGGCGATCCCGCATCGCCGCGGCAGCCAGGAAGAGATAAAGGCAATCTTGATGTGACGGGAGTCAGAAGGGGGCCGCTTCACTTCTCCGTCCCGAAGGAAGTCAACGGTTCCTTTTTTACTTCCGGTATGCGGGCAATCAAATCCATTTCAATACAGGCGCCCATGGGCAATGCCGCCACGGCAACCGTCGCCCGTGCAGGACGATGCTCCCCCAGCCAACCGGCGTACAACCGGTTCAGTATGGGAAAATCACCCATATCCGTCAGATAAATACCAACCTTGATAATATCGGATGTAAGCGCTCCCGCCTCATGCAATACCATTTCAAGATTATGCATGACCTGCACAGCCTGCGATGCCAAATCATCACCTGCCAGTCTCCCGTTACCCGGAAGCAGGCCGATTTGGCCGGAAAGATATAATATGTTGTCGTGGCTGATCGCCTGGCTGTAGGGACCGACAGCCTTCGGTGTTCCATCACTATGAATGGTTATCAAAAGGGTCTCACGTTGCTTGCCTCACGAGTTTCAAGAGTGTTTTGGCATACCTTTGCGTATTATAGCCCGAATCGCACGTTTAAAGCCAACCTTCGGTTTGTGCGCCGGACGGGTTCCCATGGCGCGCTTGACTGTAGCCACGTCATCCACCCTGCGTATGGCCCGCATTACATTCGCCAGATGAACACGATCAGAGACTTCCACGAGGATGGACAAGGTTGTCATTGAGCCTGCCAGTTGATGAATGCGCAAGTCCTCGATTTCTCCGCCGGATTTCGCAATCGAACCCGAGACAGCGGATAACATGCCCCTGCGATTTCTGGTCTTGATCTCCAGCAGGGTCGGGTATAATTTTCCCGGAACAGGATCCCAGCGGACATCCACCCACGTTTCCTCCTCCCCTTGCTCCGCATGAGGGCAATCCTGATGGTGTACCACGATACCCTGCCCCTGCTGGAAATGACCCAACACGCGATCCCCCGGCAAAGGGCGGCAACATTCAGCGGCACGAATCAAGCCATGCTCCATACCCTTCAGGTTCAGCCCTTTGATGTGGCCGTGTTTAGCCGCATCCAGCAACTGGTTCACGGATATATCGCCCCGGCCAAGGCGATCCTGCAATTCTTCCTCATCCTTGCACTTCAATGTTGATAATACTTTCGGGCCCGGTTGACCCTTCTTGCCGAAAACCTCTTCCATAACCCCGCGCCCCACGCGCATGCTGGCTTCTTTCCCGGCGCGCCGGAACCACTGCCGTATCGCCTGTCTGGCTCTTGGCGTACGTACGTACTGCAACCACCGCCGACTGGGCGTTTGCTCGGCATTGGTCAATACCTCGACCTGATCACCATTGCGCAAGCGGGTCTGAAAATCAGTTTGTTGCCCATTGATACGTACGCCGACGCAATGATGCCCCACATCCGTATGAACGGCATAGGCAAAATCCAGAGGCAGCGCACCCCTTGGCAGCGCAAACAGATCACCGTCCCGGCTGAATACATAGACTTCCTGCACGAACAGATCGAGACGCACTGTTTCCATAAGTTCGCCGGGCTGATCGCTTTCCTGAAGCAACTCGGTTAATTGCTTCAACCATAGTAAACTTCGTTCCTCATTACCGCCCGATTCACCCTCCTTATACAGCCAGTGCGCGGCCGCGCCATCCTCGGCGTAGCGGTGCATGTCCTCGGTGCGTATCTGAACTTCCAGCCGGAAATTATCGGGTCCGATAATGGAGGTATGCAGAGACTGATAACCATTCGGTTTGGGAATCGCGATATAATCCTTGAAGCGTCCCGGCACGGGCCGGTACAGGCTGTGGATCACACCCAGTGTCTGGTAACAGGTCGGTATATCTTCGACAATAACCCGAAACGCCACCAGATCATAGATCTCATCGAAGGTGAGTTGTTTACGTTCCATTTTCCGATACAGGCTGTATAAATGCTTCATACGCCCTTGCACGCGTGCCGACACGCCCTGACGGCTTACCGCCTCCTGCAGGATACGCTCCAGGCGCTCGCGCGTCTGGTTCAGTCCCTCCAGGTGATCGGCCAGGGAATTGGCAAGCATCTTGTAGGATTCGGGATCAATGTACGAAAAAGCCAGGTCTTCCATTTCCTGACTCAGCCAATGGATGCCCAGACGATTGGCCAGCGGCGCATACAATTGCATGGTTTCCTGTGCAATCACTTCCTGTTTGGATTCCGGCAGGAACCCCAACGTACGCATATTGTGCAGACGATCCGCGAGCTTCACCAGCAATACGCGGATATCCTTGGCTGTCGCAAGGATCATCTTGCGGAAATTTTCCGCCTGTTTATGTTCACTGGATGGAAAATGAATTTTACCAATCTTGGTAACGCCATCGACCAGACGGGCGACATCTTCACCGAATCGGGATCGGATATCTTCCAGTGTTACGCTGGTATCTTCCACCGTATCGTGTAACAGGCCCGTCACAATACTTTTCTCATCAAGCCGCAGGCTGGCCAGAATATTGGCGACAGCCAGAGGATGGGTTAAATAGGGTTCGCCGGAGCTACGTTTCTGCTTCGCATGCGCATGCGCTGCGAAAACATAGGCGCGGTTGATAAGATCAATATCGGCCCTGGGATCATGTGAACGGACTTTATCCGTAACTTCAAAAATACGACTCACGACGGGAAGCGCGCTCCATGGCTACGCTTCTTCTTCATTTTCCTCCGCCCTGGTCGCTATCAGACGCTGACGCTCGCGCTCTTCGAGATCATACACTGCTTCCCATGTGATATGCCCGTCACCCAACTCCTTTAGCGCCTGCACCGCAGGCTTGTGTATTTCTTCGTCTTCAACCACGGGCGGCATCCCTTTCAACAGTTGCCGCGCCCTTCGGGTCGCCAGCAATACCATTTCGAAACGATTGGGATAATAACGGATACAATCTTCAACGGTTACGCGTGCCATATGTCTTCTACCTCCTGAAAGTGTCTCCAAGCATAGAAGGCTAACCTGAAAATGGCAATCTGAAAATGGCAATCTGAAAGAGAAGCTTGCCTATCCCGCGCGGCATGGTGGAATAGCGGAATGCCCGGGACCGTCATTCATATCCTGTCGCCTGCCGTTGCGAACCGGATCGCGGCAGGTGAAGTCGTCGAACGGCCTGCTTCCATCGTTAAGGAACTGATGGAAAACAGTATGGATGCGGGAGCAACGCATATCCGCGTGCGTATCGAACAGGCGGGAAAGACACTGATCGAAGTGGATGACGATGGATGTGGTATGTCCGAGACCGATGCGCCGCTTGCGCTTAAACGTCATGCCACCAGTAAAATCACCACGGCGGAAGAACTCCATACTATCGCCAGCCATGGTTTTCGCGGCGAGGCTCTGCCCTCCATTGCCTCCGTCAGCCGGCTGGAGATGCATACGGCGCTGAAAGGGGCATCGGCAGGTATTGAAGTCGCGCAGGAAGGCGCGGCGCAAGCTGTTGCGCGCCCCTCCCCGCCCCGGCGCGGAACGTGCGTGTGCATCCGCGACCTGTTCTTCAACACGCCCGCGCGCTTTCGCTTCCTGCGCACGGATCGTACGGAAGAAGCCGTCATCACCGAAACACTGCGTTCGCTGGCGCTGGGAAATGAACATGTCGGCATACGTCTGGAATATGATGGGAAATTGCGGCTGGACGCGCCCGCCGGGCAATCGCGCGAGGAACGTATCCGCATCATCATGGGCAAGGAGTTCGCCGGTAATCAGCGCCCGTGCCGTCTGGAGCATGATGGCATTCATGTGGATGGATGTTTCGGCTTACCCACGTATCATCATCGCAACGCCGGGCGCATCCATTTCTTCATCAATGGTCGGGTCGTGCATGATAAGCAACTCATCTCGGCGCTGAAGGCGGGCTACCGCGACGTTTTGTTTCATGATCGTTTTCCTCAGGCCGTCGTGTGGATTGAAATAGATCCGGCGGAGGTGGATGTCAATGTACATCCGGCCAAACGCGAAGTGCGTTTCAGGAAACCCCGGGAGGTGCGCGCGGCCGTCATGGCATGCGCGCGTGCCGCCATCGAACAGATGGGGCAAACCGTTTCATCGGCGTCAGCCGAGCAGGCATTGCGCAGGATGCATGCCTCGGCCCGTTCAAACACTTTCGCTCGCCCACACGCGCCCGCCGATACCGCGACGCTGCGAAACCTGTTTTCCGCGCCCCGATCCGTGGGTGGCGCTGCCGAACCGCAAGCTTCCGGATACCAGGCGTATACCGAACCGGCGCTCAACCTGGGCATGCCGCTGGCGCAGATTCATCAATGTTATATTCTGGCGCAAACGGGAGATGGCATCATTCTGGTGGACCAGCACGCGGCGGCGGAACGCATTACTTACGAAACACTCAAAGGTCAGTTGCGGCAGGGGAAACTGGCTCGGCAGATGTTGCTCGCGCCTGCCACCTGGCAACCGGACGCCACAACGAGTGCATGGTTGCACGATCATGCGGATGATCTGCCGCGCTTCGGGTTCGAGCTTGAGGCGAAAGGCGTGGAATCTTTTGTCATCACGGCCATGCCTGCCATGCTGTGCGATGAATCTCCGATGGAACTACTTGCGGAACTGACCCGATCCCTCATGCGTATTGGCGCTGCTGCCGAAGGGAGCGGGCGTATTCTGGAACGCTGGCTGGGCGACCGCGCCTGCAAGCGTTCCATTAAATCCGGTCGAATGCTTGGTTCGGAAGAACAGGAGTCCTTGCTACGCACCATGGAAAAGACACCGAATATCGCACAATGTAATCATGGGCGTCCGACGTACGTGAAGCTGTCTTTGAACGAACTGGAACGATTGTTCGGGCGTAAGGAGTGAGGGACAGTCCGAACGTATTGTCCGGGCAAGCCCTGCATGCCGTCGCCCTGATGGGACCGACGGGATCGGGCAAGTCTTCTCTGGCCATGCACATCGTGGAAGCGTGCAACAGCGCCATTGTGTGTTGCGATTCCATGCAGGTCTATCGCGGGCTGGACATCGGTACGGCCAAAGCCAAACCATTGGGGCCAGTGCGGTGTTTCATGCTGGATTGCTGCGAGTTGCCCGATTCATTCTCCGCCGCGCGTTGGGCTCGCCAGACGGCAAGCGTCATTCGGGAAGAGAATCAAGCCGGACGAATTCCGCTCATTGTCGGTGGTACGGGATTATACCTCAGGGCATTAACCGAAGGCTTTCCGGAGATTCCGCCGGATCAAGCGGGTGTGCGTGAGAAATTTCAGACTATTCAGAGAAACCATGGAACGGCGGTTTTATATCAAATCCTTCAGGAACGGGACGCGAACATGGCGGCGCGTCTTGAGCCGGGTGATACCCAGCGCATCATGCGCGCCCTGTGCGTGTTTGATAGCACCGGAAAACCCCTGAGCGCATGGCAGGCGCAAGGGTTGGTAAACAAGGCTGAAATCTGTTGCCCGATTTTTGTTCTGGATATGCCGCGCGATGCCTTGCGCCAGCGTATTGCAGATCGGTTTCAGAATATGCTGGATACAGGCTGGATTAAGGAAGCCCAGTGGCTTGATTCACTGCATCTGCCTGATACGCATCCAGCGATGCGCGCCGTGGGCTACCGTCAATTGCTGACACATGTCCGTGGGGAATGCCCGTTGCCGGAAGCCGTGGATGCAGGCATCACGGCAACGCGGCGCTATGCCAAACGCCAGCGCACATGGTTTGCTCATCAGACGCAGGGTGCGGCGTGGGGTAACGCGGATCAACTTGCGCCGCATATCATCGAGGCATTGCGAGCATGAGCGGATCATGGGAAGCGCCGCAAGGCAAGGATGTGGTGATTTCCATCCATCCCGAATTGACCAGCTTAAAGCGCGGGCCTGCGTCATGGCATGCGCGTGCTGAAGAATTCGACCATCTGGTCATGGCCAGTCATTGTGATCTACATGATTCCGTTTGCCTGCCGGTTCGCAGACCCCTTGCCGCTACCCTGTTCGGCCGCGGCCAAATCGAGAACATTCATAACCGTGTGATAGGGCAGGGTGCCGTGGCCGTATTCGTGGATCACCCACTATCGCCGGTACAGCAACGGAATCTTGAAAAGGCGTGGAACGCCAAGGTGGTGGATCGTACCGGCCTGATTCTGGAAATCTTCGCTGACCGCGCCCAAACGAGCGAAGGGGCGCTACAGGTGGAGCTGGCCAGTCTCAATTACCAAATCAGCCGACTGGTACGGTCCTGGACGCACCTGGAACGGCAGCGCGGTGGTTTCGGATTTCTCGGCGGTCCGGGCGAGCGCCAGATCGAACTGGACCGGCGACTGATCCGTAACCGTATCCTGAAACTGGAGAAAGAGTTGAGCAAAGTCCGGCGTATGCGCGCCACCCGGCGGGCGGGACGCAAACGTAAGAATATCCCGACCGTAGCGTTGGTGGGTTACACCAATGCCGGAAAATCCACCCTGTTCAACCGTCTGAGCGGATCCGATGTTTATGCCGCCAGTCAGTTGTTTGCCACGCTTGATCCGACGCTGCGCAAAGTTGAACTGGCGGGCGGACATACATTAATGCTGTCCGATACGGTGGGTTTTGTGCAGGAGTTGCCGCATGAACTGGTTGAAGCATTCCGCGCCACGCTGGAAGAGGTGGTGGAAGCCGATCTGATCATCCATGTACGGGATGCGTCTGACCCCCAGGTGCGCGAACAGGGCAAGGTCGTTGAAGCCACGCTCCGGGAGCTTGGACTTGAAGGCGATATGATGCCGCCCGTTATTGAGGTATGGAATAAAACCGATCTCGCACCCCGTGTCCGGTCGCGCATCAAACCGGGGATTGGTGGCAGCCGCATAGCGCTTTCGGCGCTGACCGGTGCGGGCATAAGTACACTCCTGGATACATTATGCGACTGGCTGGAGGCGCAAATGGTAGAGATTTCACTCATCCTTGATGCTGCTGACGGTAAGGCGCTGGCCTTTTGCCATGAACATGGCCGCATCATATGTCAACGCCATTCCGATAACGCGCTCGGAATAACGGTCCGTTTACCGCCTGCGGCGGCCTCCCGGTTCAAATGTGAAAACGGCAGGCACTACTTGTCAGATACCCGGATGACTCGTCAACCGCCGTGATGATTGATTCGGGGGTAAGGGGCAGGACTAACCCGGCCTTTGCATGACAACCGGAATATCCACCTTGCGGCTGTTCAGCACGCTGATATGGCGCGCCACTTCACCAGCCATGGCGCGATAGGCCTCCGACTGCGCTGAGTCCGGATGCGCCGCGACGATGGGCGTTCCCCCATCCGAATCTTCACGTATCTGCATGTCCAGCGGGATATGGGCAAGCACGCGGGTATCCTGCTCTTCGGCCAACCGTTCCGCTCCACCTTGTGAAAAAATATGGCTTTTTTCACCACAATGCGGGCAGACAAATACACTCATGTTCTCCACAATGCCAAGTACGGGCACATTCACCTTGCGGAACATGTCAATGCCCTTGCGGGCGTCGGCCAGCGCAATGTCCTGCGGTGTCGTGACAATTACCGATGCCGTCACCGGAACATTTTGCGTCAATGTCAGTTGCGCATCGCCGGTGCCGGGAGGTAAATCAATTACCAGATAGTCCAGTTCGCCCCATGCGACGTCATTCAACAATTGGGTCAGCGCACCGGCAACCATCGGACCACGCCAGATAACCGCCTGATCTTCCGGTACGAGGAACCCGATGGACATGGTGGTCACGCCAAAATTACCGAGCGGCAGGATTATTTTTTCCTTCACCCTTGGCTGCCGTCCACCCAGACCCATCATACGCGGGATGGAAGGGCCGTAGATATCCGCGTCCAGGAGCCCTGTTTTGGATCCGGCTTGAGCCAGTGCAACCGCGAGATTGACCGCAGTGGTCGATTTTCCCACGCCTCCCTTGCCGGAAGCGACCGCGATAATATTTTTGATGCCGGGAATGGCGCGCATGCCGGGACGGGCTTGCGTCTGAACACTGGATGTCATGTTCACCTGTACGTCCGTAACGCCATCCATGGCGCCAACCAGTTCGGTGGCCTGGCGGCGGAATTCCTCCTTGACCGGACAGGCGGGCGTGGTTAATTCGATCGTAAATGAAACCCTTGCGGATTTAATCACGACATCTTTGACGAACCCCAGCGCGACAATATCCTTGCCAAAGTCGGGATCAATAATCCGGCTTAAAGTTTCAAGAACCTGTTTTTTAGTCACTCCGAACATATCATGCTCCTACTTATGCACGATTTGCAAAGCGCGTGGACGGCGATTGGGTTCAACGTTCCGGCCCGGAACTTTACAAATGGCTCATGGAATAATCGGGACCATAGTTATACTATACCATTTTTGTCAAGTATTTTCGATAATATGCGCGTCTTTCGTATGGCCGTGGGCCAATATTCAGGCTCCGGGAGCTGTTTTTCCACCGCGTCTGCGCCGCCGACGTGACGGCGAAGATCCGGGGCGCGGCTGATGCTGATCTTGCCTGCCCCTCCGGTTGCACGTGCGCCCTTGCCTGGGTCTGGAAGGAGCGCCGTCATCGCGGGCCGGGCTGGCCGTAATATCGGCGGTATAACCCGGCACTTCGACCACCGGGATTTCCTTCCTGATCAGTTTTTCGATACCGGCGAGCAGTTTCAGTTCTTCATGACAGACCAGCGACATCGCTTCACCGGTACGGCCGGCGCGGCCGGTACGGCCGATACGGTGTACATAATCCTCCGGTACATTGGGCAGTTCATAGTTGACGACGTGCGGCAACTGATCAATATCCAGTCCGCGCGCTGCGATATCCGTAGCGACCAGCACCCGTATTTCACCCTGTTTAAAGCCGGCCAACGCTTTTGTACGCGCCGTCTGGCTCTTGTTACCGTGAATCGCCGCCGCATGGATGCCGTCCTTGCCGAGCTGTTCGGCCAAACGGTTGGCGCCATGTTTGGTTCGGGTGAATACCAGCACCTGTTTCCAGTTCTGACTCGTGATCAGATGGGAAAGCAGCGTGCGCTTGCTCGACTTGCCAACCGGATGCACCACCTGATTGATCAGGGCGACGGTTTCGTTACGCGCCACCTCGACCAGCACCGGCGAACGCAGCATGCCGCTGGCAAGCTTCTTGATATCGTTGGAGAAGGTCGCCGAGAAAAGCAGACTCTGGCGATTCTTCGGTAGCAACGCCAGCACCTTGCGAATATCGTGAATAAAGCCCATGTCGAGCATACGGTCTGCTTCATCAAGCACCAGTATCTCCACTTTGGACAGGTTGGCTGCCTTCTGGCTGACCAGATCAAGCAGGCGGCCCGGCGTAGCCACAAGGATATCCACACCCCGGCGCAGTTTGGCGATCTGCGGCTGAATACCCACGCCGCCGAAGATAACGGTCGAACGCATCGGGAGGTGCTTACCGTAGGTGGCGATGCTTTCGCCTACCTGAGCAGCCAGCTCACGGGTTGGCGTGATGACCAGCACGCGGATTGGCCGATGTCCGTGCCCGGCCTGTTCGTTTTGCAGCAGCTTGAGTATCGGCAACGTAAATCCGGCAGTCTTGCCGGTTCCGGTCTGGGCGGCGCCCATGATGTCGCGCCCCTCCAGCACCACGGGAATCGCCTGCGCCTGAATGGGTGTGGGCTCACTATAGCCCTGTTCGCGCACAGCGCGGAGGATCTCTTCCGAGAGACCGAGTTTTTCAAATGTCATATTATTAGATTCCAATGCCGACCCGCCGGAGATAACCGGACTGATCTGGGTCTAGCGTGATTTATTACATCCCGCGATTCGCGGAGGAGCGGCTAACGATCAGAGAGAAGTCGCTTGAAGTGGCGGCACTGTATCGGGTGAAGATAACAATGACAACACATCTTTCACTACGGATTTTCTTGTTGTAGAAACATTGGTTTAATCACCAGTGTTTAGCCCATCTTTGTCATTGTATTTTAAAGAACCCTTATATACCAAGCCTTCCGGCTTAATCAACACCTTCCCATGGCACTACAGATTTTGGCTCTTCAACGCTTTCATACGGTAAAAAAGAGGGTGGTAATGCCCAGATACATCTTGTAGAATAAATGGTTACAACAACGTAACTACTCAGCACCCCTTAACCTGGCGATTACACTATTGGGATAATAGGCTCG
>CAYOUW010000033.1:0-17776 GCA_964407235.1 uncultured Zetaproteobacteria bacterium
TTTTCCGCCTGAGATTTGGTTGACATGATTTGATTTATAGTCAATATTGGCGTAAAGTGGGTAAGTGTGGGGAAGTATCCCATAAAATTTGCCAAGAAGATTTTTTTGTTGCGAACCGGGGGAGGCAGCCAGATCAGATGTTTCAGGGCGAGCACAAAAACACCATGGATGGTAAGGGGCGCGTCAATATTCCCGCTTCCTTTCGTGAGACCCTGCGTACCCGTTATGCGGATGAACAAGTCGTTGTCACACGCGACTACGATGGATGTCTGCGCGCTTATCCGCCCAGGGAATGGGAACGGGACGTGCTGGTTTCGGTGCGCCGACTTGATATTAATGATCCATATCGCCGCTCCTATGAACGTTATGTGGTGAGTCCCGCGGTCACATGCCTTCCCGACAGACAGGGACGTATCCTGTTGCCTGCTACATTACGTGAGTATGCGGAACTGGAGAAAACCGTGTTGTTTGCCGGTGGGGCCAGTCATTTTGAGATATGGGACATCAAGCGGAGGGAAGCCCGGATCAGGGAAGACCTGGCGATTCTGAAAAAAGGTCCACCGAGTTCCTGATGTGGCTTCCCATGTGCATATCCCGGTGTTGCTCAAGCCCTTTGTGGATGCCCTCTGTATCGACAGGGACGGGCGCTATGTGGATGCCACGTTTGGCCGCGGCGGCCATGCCAGAGCATTGCTTTCCCACTTGTCGGGCAAAGGACGATTGCTCTCATTGGACCGGGATCCGCAAGCCATTGCCGAAGGAGATCGGCTGGCGTCGGATGATGCGCGTTTTTGCGTCCGGCATTGCCCCTTCGCCGATCTGGGTGAGGCATTGGACGAGATCGGGTGGGGTAACGTTAACGGGATTGGTTTTGATCTCGGCGTATCATCGCCACAATTGGATGATGCCGGCCGCGGTTTTGCCTTTGGCAAGGATGGGCCGCTGGATATGCGCATGGACGCCAGCGGCGGCAAAACGCTGGCAGAGCGTTTGCAACGCGTGGGTGAACGTGAACTCGCCCGCATTTTGCGTGAATACGGGGATGAGCGTTATGCCGGACGCATTGCCCGCGCCATCCTGCGCGCGCGGGACAGGAATAGACTGATGCGCACATCAGAACTTGAAAACGTGTGTTTTCATGCCGTACCCGGACAGGCCCGATACGGGCGAACGCATCCGGCTACGCGCACGTTTCAGGCGTTGCGTATCTGGGTGAATGATGAGATGGGCCAACTGGAGGCGGGGATCAAAGGAGCCATGGATCGTCTGGCGCCGGGCGGGCGCCTGGTTGTCATTTCCTTTCATTCCGGAGAAGACAGGCGAGTGCGTGATTTGATTGAAGCCCGGGTGCGTTCCTGTGTTTGTCCGTCGTGGTTCCCTGTGTGCGTCTGCGGGAAGACTCCGGACATGCGTTGGGTGCGAAAAAAACCGTTACGCTCCTCCGAAGATGAATGCAACCTCAATCCACGCAGCCGCACGGCCATGTTACGTATTGCCGAGAAACTGCAATGATCGCTATTCGGCTGCCAGCAATGAATCCGAAACGTCATTCCATTCGTATGTGGCTGGCGCTGCTGTTGTCGGGATTGCTTGGCGCAGCGCAGGTCGGCATGACGCATAAGCGGCTGGAACTGGCCAGGCAACATGCATCCATGCAGCGTGAAGAACGTTCGTTGAATGCCGGGATCAGCCGTTTAAGACTCGAGTTGGCGACCTTGACCCGTCCTGAGCGGCTAAGACGTCTGGCTGTTTCGGAGTTGGGAATGCGGCCGCCCAAACCCGTACAGGTTATTCGCCCATGAAGGTTGGAAGGGATGTCTTTGTTCGCCGCCGCATCGAGGTCGTTACGGGTCTTTTGACATTGGCTTTCGCCCTGTTGGCGATTCGCGCCGTGGATTTGCAATGGTTGCAGGCAGGTCAATTGCAACAGTTAGCGGAAAAGCAACGCCAACGTGAATTCTCCATACCCGCGCCGCGAGGCCCCATTATGGATATCCATGGGCGCGTACTGGCCGAGAGTATTCAGGTACCCTCCATATCAGCGATGGCGAATGAAGTGCCCCGTGATCGCATTCGTGCTCTTGCCAAGGCGCTTGGTATACGGAAATCACGCTTGGCAAAACGTTTACACGGCCGCCGGGGGTTTGTCTGGTTGGCGCGTCAGATGAAGCCCGGAACAGCCCGGCGCGTGATGGCTTTGAATATTCCCGGTGTGCGCCAGGAAATGGAATGGCGCCGCTTCAACCCTCTTGGGCCTGCCACGGGACATCTGCTCGGGTTTGTTGGCGTAGACGGGATCGGGCTTGAGGGACTGGAGCATAGTCTGGATACGAAACTGTCCGGCTTGCCCGGACGCATGCGGGTGCGGCGTGACGCGCGCGGCGTTTCCCTGCCCGGCGGGACATGGCTGACGAAGCCCAGAATGGGACAAAAGGTTTCACTCTATCTGGATGCTACCATTCAGAGTCTGGCTTATGCGGCGTTGGCCGAAGGCATTCGGACTCAGAGGGCAAAAAGCGGTTCCGTGGTCGTGATGCGTCCAGGCGACGGTGCGGTGCTGGCCATGGTGAACTGGCCTGGTTTCAATCCCAATGATTTTCACCGCTATCGTCCCAGCCAATGGCGCAACCGTGCCGTGACCGATATGTTTGAGCCGGGTTCGGTACTCAAACCTTTCGCCGTGGCCGCGGCTCTGGAGACGGGACGTTGGCGGAAACAGTCCCGAATCTTCTGTGAGAACGGGCATTTCAGAGTGGCGAATTATGTGATTCATGACGATCATTCAGAGGGCTGGCTGGACATGACAGGCATTCTGGCCCGATCGAGCAATATCTGTGCGGCAAAGTTGGCGCTGGATATAGGGCCCCAACGATTACATCGCATTCTGGAGAAGGTTGGATTGGGCCGCCGGACAGGAGTCGGGTTAAGCGGGGAGTCTCCCGGCATTCTGCCCCCCGCGGAGCGTTGGGGACCGGTGGAAACAGCCACCATAGCCTTCGGTCAGGGAGTCGCCGTTACGCCGTTGCAGCTTGCGACGGCATTTTCTGTTTTGGCCAATGGAGGTCTCCATGTCTCGCCAAAAATCATCCGGGGGCATGCATATGCAAAATCATACCGGGCGATGCCTGAGAAAATCGCCCGCACCGTGTTGCGCATGCTCGTCCATGCAGCCAGCCCTGAAGGTACGGGAGCGTTGGCCGTGCCTGCCGGTTATCGGGTGGCCGGCAAGACCGGTACGGCACAGAAACCCGACGGACATGGCGGCTATGCAAAAGGGGACTTTACCGCGGTGTTTGCGGGCGCCGTGCCGGCGGACGATCCGAAACTGGTGATTGCCGTCATGTTGAATGATCCCCGGCGAAGTATTTATGGCGGCAAGGCGGCCGCCCCCGTTTTTCGGCATATCGCGGCGGCGGCTTTACCTTATCTTGGTATTTTGCCCCGGAGATCCGCGCATGACTGGCGGAGCCTGCCTGTGATCGCCGGCGAGGCGTCCGCGCCGGCGATGGGTGACGGACTTCCGTCCTTGTATGGACGGTCATTACGCCAGGTGCGCCAACTGGCATCGGCTTCCGGTTATCAGTTGCGTGTGCATGGCAGCGGCTGGGTGGTGCGTCAAAAGCCGGTGGCCTTAAGCCATATGGATACGGGCGCCATGCTGGAGGTCTGGCTCAATGACTGATGCACGGATAAAATTGATTGAAATCAGCAGGCGTCCCGCCCGATCCCTGAGCGATCTGGCAGAGGACCAGGCGTGGCTTCGTGGCGATTCGGAAGTGTGCGGACTGTCCGACGACTCACGCTATATTCAGCCCGGAGAAGCATTTCTTTGCCTGCCCAGGGCCGGTGAGAAAGTGGGCGATTTTATTCGTCAGGCGGAGGATACGGGTGCCGTCGCAGTGGTCTCCGTAGGGCGCCGGACGCTCGATATGCCATTGCCGCATCTGGCTCTGCCGGATATGAATGCCGCGGGCCGTTTGTTGCGCCGGTGGTTCGGCACGGAGCAGGCGCCCGTGCAGATGATCGGCGTAACCGGAACCGATGGTAAAACAAGTGTGGCGTGGATGCTGCGCGAGGCCATTGCCCGTAAGTCCAAACGTGCATGGGCTGTGGGAACATTGGGCTGGATCAGGGATTCCCGTGATGTTCTGGATATTGGCAATACCACGCCCTCCATGCTGACGCTGCACCGGCTTCTGGCGGCGGCACGGGATATCCATGTGCCGGCCATTGTTTGCGAAGTTTCTTCCCATGGAATCGCCCAGCAACGTATCGCGGGGATCCCCTTCCGTACTGCGGTCTGGACCACGATGGGGCACGACCATTTACAGGCGCATGGTGGTTTTGAGGCTTATGCAAGCCTCAAACAGAGATTCATCCATCAGGTCGCGGAAGATGAGGGGCCGGTGATCTGCAATGCGGATGATGAAGCTGTTCGCATGCGCACGCCATTATCAGCATTGAAGTATGGTCATGGCTTGTATCGTCAAGATTTGACCATGGGCTGGGAGCAGGAGCTTCCCGGCATGCTTCGGCTCAAGTATTTCGGGGAAGGCAAACCCGGCGAAGTGTGTATTGAGGATATTCCGCCGGGGGAATTTCATGCGGAGAACCTTGCCGCCGTGGCGCTGACACTACTCGCGGGAAAGCATGCGCAGTTCAGGGAACTTCCGAAACTCCTTTCCGGCATCAGCGCGCCGCCCGGACGTATGCAGCCGATGAACATCGGACGCTGGCAGGTGTTCGTGGATTATGCGCATACGCCGGAAGCGCTTGAATCCTGTCTCCGCGCCGCACGCAAGTTGACGCAGGCGAGACTGATGCTGGTATTTGGTTGTGGCGGCGAACGGGATCGGGAAAAGCGGCCACGGATGGGAGAGATTGCGACGCGCCTTGCCGATGTTGTGTGGGTGACAAGCGATAATTCCAGAGGTGAGGTGCCGGCGGTGATAGCCTCCGAGATCGAGCAGGGCATCCCCCATCCGTACCCTGCCGAGGTGCGTTTGCAGTTGGACCGCAGGCGGGCCATTTCCGAAGCCGTTCATGCGCTTCACCGCGGCGACGTGCTGGTGATTGCGGGTAAGGGACATGAATCCTATATGGAAGTTGCGGGTGAACGAACGCCATGGAGCGATGCGGAAATAGCGATATTCGCCTTACGTGAAAAGTCGGAAATGACGGAATTCAGGGCATGCGCATGACGAGCCATGCATTGCAGGCGAGTACGCGAGGAGCGTGGTATGGCGCACCGCCTCCCGAAGTGTCGGGCGTGAGTACCGATACGCGGACCTTGAAGAAAGGAGATGCCTTTCTGGCGCTCCGGGGGCCAACATTTGACGGGCATCAGTTCACCGCCCGGGCCATGAAGCATGGCGCATCGGTTCTGATTGTGGATCGTAAGGGAAAGGATGCGGGAGATACGTTGCGGCAATCGCGGGCGTTGCCCTGCCTTGAGGTCAGCAACACGCTGGACGCCCTGGGCGACATTGCCCGCGCATGGCGAAAACAATTGTCCGGAACGGTGGTGGCCATTACGGGTTCTTATGGTAAAACCACGGTGCGTTCGATGCTGGAGCATGGGTTAAGGCGTCTGGGATTGAACGTGGATGCAACGAAAGCGAATGACAACAATCTCATTGGCGTACCGAAAACGGTGTTGTCCATCGAACGGGACGCCGATGTAGCGCTGGTGGAATGCGGCGTCAGCGAAGCAGGCGAAATGCAGCGGCAGGCCGGGATTGTGCGGCCGGATATTGCGGTGATTACGGGGCTTGCTCCCGCCCATGCGGAAGGCCTGGGGAATTTACGCGGCGTGGCGCATGAAAAGAGTTTGCTGTTGCGACACATTGCGAAAGACGGATGTGTGGTGTTGGGCGCCGGTGTCTCCGCCATGATGCGCGTGACATTGCCCTCTGATGCGGTTTGTCTGGATATGGGCGACGCTACGGATAGTTCCGTGGTGTGCTGGAAGATGCGAAATACCACTTGTGAATTGAGCCTTGGAGAAGAATCGGCAACGGTTGAACTTGATATGCCGGCGTGGCACTGGGCGGCGGACATGGCGCTTGCCGCTACGGTGATACGCTATCTGACGCAGAAGCGTATCGATGAAATTTCGGCTTCACTTTCCGGCTGGAAAACGATGCCGGGACGCATGCAATGCTTGCCGGGTATTCATGGATCAACGGTCATCCATGACGCCTACAATGCCAATCCTGCCTCCATGATTGCCGCCCTTGACGCCCTCAGGCAGATACCCGGACGTCACTTTGTTGTGCTTGGAGATATGGCGGAGCTGGGTGAAGCATCGCAGTCCCTGCACAGGGGACTGGATGTATCAGGAATGGACGGGGCTGTTCTGGCGGGCCGGAAGATGAAAGCGCTGGCTGATAGATGCGCAGGCGCCGAGTGGGTTTCAGACGCCGATGCGGCGATACGAAGAGTCCATGGCTGGAATCTTCGCGCCGGTGATGCGGTGTTGGTCAAGGGCAGTCGCTGCATGGGGCTGGAGGCTGTGGTGGATGCGCTGACGCAAGGGGGAAAAGCCGATGCTGTATAATCTGCTTTTTCCGTTAGCGGATCGGTATGCCTTCTTCAACCTGTTTCAGTACATTACCTTTCGTACTGTTTATGCGCTGATTACCGCGTTGTTGCTGAGCTGGATTCTGGGCCCGGCTTTTATCCGCAGGCTTAAATTGCACCAGGGGAAAGGGCAGCCCATTCGCAGCGATGGTCCTGCCACCCATCTGAGCAAAGCAGGAACCCCAACGATGGGTGGCGTGCTCATCCTGTTCGTGCTTGCCATTTCCACGCTGTTATGGGCTGATTTGACCAATGTTTTCGTATGGCTGGCCCTGTTTCTTACCATTACTTACGGTACGATTGGCTGGTATGACGATTATTTGAAGGTGGTTCGGGGCGATTCCAGGGGCTTGCCGGGTCGATGGAAGCTTGTTTTACAGATCCTTTTCGGGACCATAGTCGCGGTGGGCCTGATGCAATTGACACAGCCGATTGTGGATATTCCATTTTTCAATAAACAATGGCATATGGGTTTATGGTACGTCCCCTTTGTGGTGCTGGTGTTGGTGGGAAGCTCCAATGCCGTCAATCTGACGGATGGACTGGATGGATTGGCGGTCGCGCCGACCTTTATGGTGGCGACGGCGCTGGCGGTCGTAGTTTACCTGTCCGGGAATGCCAGATTCTCCGAGTATTTGCTTATACCGCATGTGGTTGGTGCAGGTGAGCTGACTGTATTTTGCGGGGCGATGGTGGGTGCCTGCCTGGGTTTTCTCTGGTTCAACACCTATCCGGCGCAGGTCTTTATGGGTGATGTTGGCGCATTGGCGCTCGGTGGCGCACTCGGTTTTGTGGCCAGCGCCGTACACCAGCAATTCCTGTTGGCCATTGCCGGCGGTCTGTTCGTACTGGAGGCGGTGAGCGTCATGGTGCAGGTGGCATCGTTCAAGTTGACGGGGAAACGGGTGTTTCGCATGGCGCCGATTCATCACCACTTTGAACTCAAGGGATGGGCAGAGCCCAAGGTGATCGTTCGCTTCTGGATTATTTCCCTGATCCTGGCGCTGGTTGCGCTATCGACATTGAAGATCCGATGATGAAGTGGAAAAAAGACAAGACGCAGCCGGACACCGCCGTGATAGGCATGGGCCGGACAGGATGCTCCGTAGTCCGTTTCCTGGATATTCTTGGCATCGCCTGCGCTGCGTTTGATGAAAAACTCAAAACGCTGCCGGAAGATATACATACCCCATTGCATACGGGCAAACTTCATGTCAGGGATTTGCAGGGTTATTCACGGGTAATTGTCAGTCCCGGCGTGGACTGGCGGCATCCGGCGCTGGCATATGCGCGGGAACAGGGCGCGTGCGTCATGGGTGATCTCGATCTGTTCAGTGAACGGTTCTCCGGCGATTTGATTGCCGTCACCGGCACCAATGGTAAAAGTACCGTGGTACATTTACTGGGTTTGATACTGGAGGTGTTGCCCGGCGGCGCCGAGGTGGGAGGAAATATCGGCGTAGCCATGCTGGATATACTGCATGACGAGACCGGCCCTGCGCGCGCGGTGCTTGAGTTATCCAGTTTCCAGTTGGAGCGCTGCCATGGCATTCATCCCAAGTGGGCGGCGCTACTGAATGTGCAGCCGGACCATGCGGATATGCACGATGATTTTAACAGCTATAAAGCCGCCAAACTGAGGCTGTTCGAGCAACAGGGCGGCGGCGATACGGCCATGCTGCCATCGGATGCATGCTGGGATAATTTGACGGACGATCTGGCGGCTCGCGGTGTACGGGTGCGGCGCTTTGGTATCACAAAAGACGGATCACGGGTAGATGCCGGATTGCAGCCGAAACAGGATGGAGATTCTGAAAAGGGTGCAGGCAAGCTGTTCTGGACGGAGACGGGCGTGCGTCGTGATATTCCGTTTGAACGCCTGCGGGTGCGGGGTGTTCATCAGCGGATCAATCTGGCTGTGGCTGCTCAGGCGGCGGCGGATCTCGGCGTGTCAGCCAATGTCATTACCGAATCCCTGACCGTATTCCGGGGTCTTGACCACCGTTTGCAATATATCGGATGCCGGCTGGGCAGGGCATGGTACGATGATTCCAAGGCGACCAATCCGGATGCGGCGCAGGCGGCTCTTGCTTCATTTGATCAGGTTATCTGGATATGTGGCGGTCTGACCAAGGGCCTTGATTTGATGCCGCTGACAGAAACGGTGAAGCAACACGTCGCCAGTGTTTACATGATTGGAAAACAAACAAAGCCATACAGGGAAATGCTCAGGCTGGCGGGCGTTCCCTGTAAAGTTGCCGGTAATATGCACAGGGCGGTTCGTCTTGCCGCGGAGTGCAAGCTTTCGCTTCCTGTTTTGCTGTCACCGGCAGCGGCCAGCCAGGACCAGTTTAAGGATTACGCAGATCGTGGAGACAAGTTCGCCGAGGCTGTAGCCGCATTGGAGAAAGCGGCATGAATACTTCGATGCAGCCGGAAACAAAAACGTTGGCGCCTGCCGATCCCGTCATGGCCGGCGGGGTGCTGCTACTGGCCGCTGTAAGCCTGATCATGGTCGCCAGCGCCAGCATGAGCCTGTCCGAAGCGCGTTATGGCGATGCCTGGCGAATTATTGGACGCTGGTCAGTCTACATGCCGCTGGGTCTTGTGCTGATGTGGTGCATATCCCGTATCGAAGTCGCCTGGTGGCGGGTGGCCATCATGCCCATGCTGGGATTCGCTTTGTTGTTGATGGCTCTGGTTCTGGCACCGGGCGCGGGCGTGGAGATCAACGGTGCAAGACGCTGGTTTTCCCTGCTCGGCCTGACCGTGCAACCGGTAGAATTCATCAAGCCTGTTCTGGTAATTTATATGGCTTATTACATGAGTCGTTTTCCTGAGCGGCTGAAGCAGTTTTCCAAGGGTCTGGCGCCCATGCTGGTGATTCTTGGCGTTACGGTACTGTTGCTGTTGTTGCAGCCGGACTTCGGCAATGCCGCACTGCTGGTGGCGCTTTGTCTGTGCATGTGGTTTGCGGGCGGCGTACCGATGCGGCATCTCATGCTGGTGTTCACGGGTATCGTTCCTGCCGGCATGATTATTCTACTGGCTGAGCCGTATCGTATTCGACGGTTGCTTACTTTCATGGATCCATGGGCCGATCCGCTAGGTAGCGGTTATCAGCTTGCGCAATCCATGATCGCCTTTGGCGCAGGCGGCCTGTATGGCGCGGGTCTGGGGCAGAGCGTACAGAAACTGTTTTACCTGCCGGAGCCATTTACCGATTTTATTACCGCGGTGCTGGGGGAAGAATTCGGTCTTGCGGGAACGCTTACCCTGATTGCCCTGTTTGGCATCATTCTGTGGCGAAGCATGTGGCTGGCTCGTCATGTCAGGGATATGTATCAGCGCTTGCTGGTCCTGGGGTGCGCGGTGCTGTTGGCCATCACGTTCTTTATCAACATGGGCGCGGCCATGGGGATTATACCAACCAAGGGGATGCCCATGCCGATTCTGTCCTATGGCGGCAGCGCCCTGTTTGGTTCCTGTATCCTGCTGGGACTTATTTTTTCCGTCCAACGCCATCTTCCACAAAACATGAGATGTTCCGGGGTCAGGTCTTGATCCGGAAGGGATTATGCATCGCCGGCGGCGGCACGGGCGGGCATGTGTTTCCCGCGCTGGCGCTGGCGGAGATTGCCCGGCGTCACTGGCCGCATTTGCAGGTCTCGTTTGTTGGCGCCGAACGTGGACTGGAAGCACAATTGCTTCCCGAGCGCGGCGAGCGGGTGCTGTTGCTGGCGATGCACAGCGTGCAGGGCGCCGGGCTTATGCAAAAGCTGCGCGTAATTGCATGGGAATTGCCGCGGGCTGTTTTGCGTATCTGGAAGCACTGGCGCGCCGCACGCCCCCGCCTGGTGGTGGGCGTGGGCGGCTATGCCAGCGTAGCCGGCGTGACGGCGGCGATGCTGCGTCGCATACCCGTGTTACTCTACGAACAGAATGCCGTACCGGGCCTGGTCAACCGAAAGCTGGCCCGTTTCAGTCAGGGTGTTCTTCTGGGATTTGCGGAGGCCGCGGACGGCTTGCCACGTAACAAGTGCAGGCATACCGGCAATCTCGTTCCACGGATTGTCCGCGAGGTTCACTGGCAGCCTCATACACCGCCGCGGCTGATTGTACTGGGCGGATCGCAGGGTGCGAAATTTCTGAATGAAACCGTGCCTGCATCCTGCCGGACACTGAAACGTGCGGGGCATCTGTTTACGGTTACGCACGTAGCGGGCGAGGGCGCTGGCAGAGTGGAAACAATTGCAAGAATTTACCGCGATGCCGGAATTGACGCCGAGGTGATCGGTTTTTGCCGTGACATGCCGGGATTGTACGCCGTGGGCGATCTGATGATTGCCCGCGCAGGTGCCATGAGCGTCAGTGAAGCCGCCGTGGTGGGAATGCCGACAATTTTTGTGCCTTTACCGAGTGCGGCGGATGATCACCAGCATCATAATGCCCGCGTTCTGACATCCCGCGGGGCTGCCGTCATCGTGGATCAGAAGGACTGCGATGCGGATCGCCTGGCCGATGACATTGGGAAATTGCTGTTCGATGGCGGACGTCTGAAGGCAATGAGCGAGGCTGCGGCGCAATCCATTCCCGAACAGGGTGAAGGGAAACTGCTGGATATGCTGGGAACGTGGCTAGGTGCGGCATGAAACGGTGGGTGCGGCACATACACTTCACCGGTATCGGCGGTATCGGCATGAGCGGTATTGCTGAACTGCTGCATAATCAGGGATTTTCCGTACGGGGCTCGGATGCGGCGGAAAGCGCCAATGTTGAGCGGTTGCGTTCGCTCGGTATCCATGTGTTGATCGGACACCGGGCCGGGCGGCTGGGGAAGGCCGAGGTGGTGGTCGTTTCATCCGCCGTTCCCGACAACAATCCCGAACTGACGGAAGCGCGCGAGCGTGGAATTCCAATTATTCCCCGTGCTGAAATGTTGGCGGAACTGATGCGAATGAAGCAGGGCATTGCTGTGGCCGGGACTCATGGAAAAACCACGATTACATCGCTGATTGCGCATGGCATGGAGACAGCGGGACTGGACCCGACGTATGTCATCGGTGGTCGCCTGATTGCGGGCGGCGGTAATGCGCGGCTGGGCGACAGCCCATGGCTGGTAGCCGAAGCGGATGAAAGCGACGGTTCGTTCCTGCAGTTGACGCCGACCATTGCCGTGGTCAGCAGTATTGATCCCGAACATCTCGACCATTATGGCGACTTTGAACATCTGATGGACGCCTTCCGACAATTTAGCGCAAGCGTTCCCTTCTACGGGCGCGTGGTATTGCACCACGAGCATCCGAATGTGGCGCTGTTGCGGGATGCCTTGCACAAGCCCGTGATCACCTATGGACGCAGCCCCCAGGCCGATATTCACCTGTTGGCGACGAAGCAGAAAGAAGCAGGCCAGCAGATCCGTGTTGGCTCGGCGAAGGGAGACGCGCCGGGTGAATTCTTTCTCGCCATGCCGGGCATACACAATGCTGAAAATGCACTGGCGGCGATTGCCGTGCTGCTTGAACTGGGCGTGGATGCAGAAACAATCCGTCAGGGTCTGCAATCGTTTGAAGGTATTCAGAGGCGTTTCCAGTGCGCGCAATTGAATCAGGGCACCCTGGTGGATGACTATGCGCATCATCCCCGTGAAATTATGGCGACGCTGGCAACGGCGCGCGCATGCTGGCCGGATGAGCCGCTTCTGGTGCTGTTTCAGCCGCATCGCTATACCCGCAGCCGGGATTTAATGGACGAGTTTCTGGGCGCGTTTGACGAAGCCGCCGAAGTGGTGCTGTTGCCGATTTATGCCGCCAGCGAGGCTCCGATTGCCGGTATCAGTCATACAGCCATGGCAGCCGGCATGAAGAAGCGGGGACACCGCAATGTACGTTGTTGCGAGGGGCTCAACGAGGCGTGGCACATTGCCGACGAATCACTGGCGGCTGGCCGGACGGTCATGCTGCTGGGAGCGGGTTCCATCGGTGTGCTGGGTATGAAATTACGTCAAAATCAAGTGCCGGAGTCAGGTCTTGAATCGCGGACGGATTAAGGGATGAAACGAACGGTGCGTAGTTCGAGACTTGTCCCCGATTCCGGATCGGCCTGGCATGCCCTGTTGGAAGGATGGGGCGCATTGCGTGAAAATGAACCGATGTCGCGTCATACGACGCTGGGCGTGGGCGGTGCCGCGCGCTGGTATTTCAGGCCGGAAAACAGGGAGGGCGTTATCCGCGCCATACGGTGCGTTCCCTCCGATGCGCCCCTGTTGCCGCTCGGTCGGGGCAGCAATCTTTTGGTCCCCGATGATGGGTTCCCCGGTCTGGTGATGGATCTGGGCGGTCTTTCAGGAATATCCGGTGAAGGAACACGGATGATGGCCGAGGCCGGAACCCGCATGAACAGGCTGTCGCGGCGGTGCGCTGAAGCAGGGCTTGCCGGTCTTGAGTTTATGGCGACGGTTCCCGGCGACGTGGGAGGTGGCGTCGCCATGAATGCCGGAGCGTTCGGTCAACAGGTATCCGATACGCTGCAATGTATCGAGGTCGTGGAAAGAGATGGTAAGACGGCGAAACTGAATGCTAAAACGCTGGATATGACCTATCGCCACACGCTTCTTCCTGCCGGAGCCATCGTGATTGCGGCATTCTTTGAACTTCAGCCGGATGAACCGGAAGCGATTAAAGATCGTATGCGCAATATGCGCAGGAAACGGAGCTGCGCTCAGCCCCTGGAGAAACCGAATTGCGGTTCGGTATTCAAAAATCCACCGAATGATCATGCCGCACGACTGATCGAAGCCGCGGGACTGAAGGGGTTTCGCATGGGCGGTGCATGTATTTCGCCTGAACATGCCAACTTCATTATCAATGAAGGTCAGGCCAGCAGCAGTGATGTGCGGGCGCTTATCCGGCATGCGCGGGAAACGGTGGAACGGCGTTTTGGCATCAGGCTGGAACCGGAAGTGCGTATGCCGGGGGGTGCGCTATGAACGGCGCGTTCCGGGACAGGCGGGTTGGCGTACTCATGGGCGGCATTTCCAGCGAACGGGATATTTCGATCAAGTCGGGAAGCGCCATTCTGGAAGCCTTGCTGGCAAGGGATGTAGCCGCATTCGGTATTGATCTGGATGGCGACTGGGTTGAAGAGATTCGTGACGCCAACATGGATGTCGCCATGGTTGCCTTGCATGGGCGTTGGGGCGAGGACGGGGCGGTGCAGGGATTGCTTGAAATCCTGCGAATCCCCTACACGGGTTCCGGTGTTCTGGCTTCGGCATTGTGCATGCACAAGCAGTTGTGCAAGGCCGTACTGGAGAAGGCAGGCGTAAAAACGGCCGTGGATATTCCCGTTACGGAGGATGGGCCGATTCGCTATCCGGTGGTGATTAAGCCGGTGGCTGAAGGTTCCAGCGTTGGCCTGCATATGCTGAAGCGTGCGGAGGATTGGCGCAGGCTGGCCATCGAGAATATCGGCGCATGGATGGCGGAAATGCCGGTGAAGGGGGTGGAAGTGGCTGTTTCCGTATTGAACGGCAGGGCGCTGCCGCCTGTGGAGGTTGTACCGAAATCGGGCGTTTACGATTTTGAGGCCAAGTACGCGTATGGCGCAACAGATTATTTTTGTCCCGCGAGGTTGCCGCCGGAAACGCTCCGTTTGTGCATGCAGCGGGCCGAGCAGGCGGTAGCGGTAAGCGAATGCCGGGGAGCGCCGCGCGTGGACATGATTGTTGCCGATGGGGGAGAGCCGATCGTTCTGGAAATCAATACAGTGCCCGGCATGACCGGAACGAGCCTGCTACCGAAGGCGGCCCTGACCGCAGGCATGGATTTTCCGGATTTGTGTTTGCGTATGTTGAATGCAGCCCGGCTGGACGGGCCGGAACGCCAGGCCGATGGAGTAACGATATGATCCGCCAAAATCGCAAGCGCCGCTTGGTGAACAAGGGGAGAGCGAAAGGGAGGGCGAAAAGGAGAGCGGCATCCCTGTTAAGGCGTATGGGGCGCGCCTTTATCGGAGCGGCCGGGTTGGCGGGCGTCCTGGCGTGTGCATGGTGGCTGAATCAGGCATTGTCTGTAGAGAGATGGACGATTCGCGGCGTGCCTGAACATCTGGAAACAGCGATTGACACGGAAATGAAGGCACTGAAGCCGCTGGACTTTGTCCACGCATGGCCTTCCCGTTTGCGCGGGGAACTGCTGAAGCGCTTGCCTGATCTGGCGGATGTGGAGATTTCGCGAAAATTGCCGGGCAGAGTGAAAATTATCGCAAGAAAGCGGGTTCCGGTTGCGTTGTGGCAGGGGCGGGGTGGAAAAGTATGGCTGGTGGATGGGCATGCCGTGGCCTATCGCGTGATACGCCATGGTGAACAGGCGGACCTGCCTTTACTGCGTACGTCTGTATCCGAACTGGGCGACGCAGTCAGTCTGATGCTGACCATGAAACAGGAAGATAATGCTCGCTATGCGCATTTGAGCGAATTGATCGCTGAAGGTGCAAGCTGGCGTATGAATTTTGAGCGGGGTCAAAGCTGGCTACTGCCACATAACGATGGCAGCGGTCAACGTATGCGGGATTTGATCGTTCTCATGCATCAGAAGCGCTGGCGCGGCGGAAACTGGCGCATTGATGCGCGCATGCCTGCGCGCTGGTTCATCAGGAGATCAAAGATTGGAGGAGTGGTCTAATGGCCAGACACGATCAAATTCTTGTCGGTCTGGACATCGGAACCAGCAAAATTGCCTGTGTGGTGGCGGAAGCGGGACCGGATGGCAGGCTGGATATTGTCGGTGTCGGTACGCATCCGTCGCGTGGTTTGCGCAAAGGCGTGGTCGTGAATATCGAGAGTACGGTTGAGTCCATACGTATGGCGGTTGAAGAAGCCGAGTTGATGGCGGGGATTGAAATCAAGTCTGTTTTTACAGGCATTGCCGGTAGCCATATCCGCGGTTACAACAGTCACGGCGTGGTGGCGAGCAAAGGCGGTGAGGTCACCTCCGAGGATGTGGAGCGTGTGATCGATGCCGCTCGCGCCATGAATATTCCGGCTGACCAGAAAATTCTGCATATTTTGCCGCAGGAATACATTATCGATAATCAGGATGGCATCCGTGAGCCGGTGGGTATGAGTGGCGTCCGCCTTGAAGTCAAGGTGCATATTGTGACTGGCGCCGTATCGTCGGCGCAGAATATCATCAAGTGCTGCAACCGCTGTGGTCTGGATGTCGCCGATATGGTCCTGGAACAGGTGGCCTCCAGCGAGGCGGTTCTGGCGCAGGATGAAAAGGATATCGGCGTAGCACTGGTGGATATCGGTGGAGGTACGACGGACATTGCGGTATTTCTCGATGGTGCCATACGCCATACGGTCGTGATTCCTATTGGTGGCGATCATTTGACCAACGATCTCGTTGTGGGATTGCGCACCAGCGCCCGCGAGGCGGATCAACTCAAGAAGAAATACGGCGCTTGCATGGTGTCGCTGGTTTCCCCGGAGGACCAGGTGGAGGTACCCAGTGTCGGCGGACGTCCGCCGAGGCCCATGCCGCGCCAGGTGATGGCTCAAATTCTGGAGCCGCGCGTGGAGGAGCTTTTCGAGCTGGTGAGAACCGAGTTGCGCCGATCGGGTTTTCAGGAACTTATGGCTGCCGGTCTGGTGTTGACCGGAGGCAGCAGTTTGCTGGATGGCACGGTCGAATTGGCTGAGGAGATATTCGACATGCCGGTTCGGCTTGGCCGGCCAAACAGTGTGGGAGGACTGGTGGATGTGGTGTCCAGTCCCATCTATGCCACGGGGGTCGGTCTTATCCAGTACGGACAACACTATCGACAAACAACGCCGCTAAAGGGGAAATCAAATACGCCGACATTTGCCCGCGTGTGGGCGCGTATGCGACATTGGTTCGGTAGCGATGCGGCATGAAACTGTTCAACAGCGCCATTGCGAAGCCAGCGGGCCGTGGCAATCCCTTTTTACGATGACCTGCATGGACCGGTTACAATTTATTAACATATCAGGAGGAATATTATGAGCACGTTATATACATTGGAGGATACGTTGGGGCAATCAGCTCAACTCAAGGTGATTGGCATCGGTGGCGGTGGCGGCAACGCCTTGAATAATATGATTGATCAAAATCTTCGTGGCGTGGATTTCATTATTGCCAACACGGATGCGCAGGCTATCGAACACAGCAGCGCGGAGACCAAGATTCAGCTTGGCGCGGAAATTACGCGCGGTCTGGGCGCTGGAGCCGACCCCAAGGTCGGCAAGATGGCGGCAGAGGCCGAGCGTGAGCGTCTACGTGAATTACTGACGGCTACGGATATGATTTTTATTACCGCGGGCATGGGCGGCGGCACAGGCACGGGCGGGGCGCCGGTCATCGCCGAAGTCGCCAGGGAGATGGGCGTGCTGACGGTTGCTGTCGTGACCAAGCCGTTCAATTTTGAAGGCAAGCGGCGCATGCGCCAGGCGGAAGCCGGTATTGCCGAGCTGGGTTCGCACGTGGACACGCTAATCATTATCCCTAATCAGAAGCTGATTGGCGCCGTCGGCAAACATACGACCATGCTGGAGGCGTTTCGTAAGGCGGATGATGTGCTTTTGCAGGCGGTGCGCGGCATTGCCGAGCTGATTACCCATACCGGCTACATGAACGTTGATTTCGCTGACGTAAAGGCCGTGATGAGCGAAACCGTCGGTATGGCCATGATGGGCAGTGGCGCGGCCAGCGGCGAAAGCCGGGCCTGTGAGGCGGCGGAACGGGCGATCTCTTCGCCACTGCTGGAAGATATCGACATCCACGGTGCTTGCGGCATTTTGGTGAATGTCACCGGTAGCGAGGATATGACGCTTGCCGAGTATGATGAAGCGGTCAGTATCATTCATAACATGGCGGATGAGGACGCCAACATTATCTGCGGCATGGTCTATGACCAGAATGCAGGCGATGAGATGCGCGTCACTGTGGTGGCGACGGGATTGGCCAGCGAAGCGCCCCCCAAACTTGCGGCCGTCAAGGGCGCTCCCGAAAGCAGGAAATTACCGGGAACGCCGGTGTTGCTGGGCGCGAAATCCTTGCGGACAGGCATGGGTGATGCCCAGGTGGCGCAAGCGCCATTGCCTGGTTATGATGAAGACACCTTGCAGGTGCCAACCTGGATTCGACGGCAGGCGGATTGAATCCCTGCAGCC
>CAYOUW010000034.1:0-17668 GCA_964407235.1 uncultured Zetaproteobacteria bacterium
CGAATAATTATTCCAAAACATTTCCTATCTTTGTCCTCGCAGGATGGCCAGGCTTTCGCAAAAACCGAAAGCATGATTACAATTTCAGTGCCTACACACACGTTTTTAAAAAAATTCTTACTTCACCGTTCCAACAGCCGTGATGGTCTCATTATAATATCTACGCTTAACTCTTATGGAATTCACCTGCTGAAGGTACTCCAAAAAAAAGCAGCATGGGAGCCGAAAGAGAGCATCAAAGATTTTAAGGATGAAATTAATTTCAAGCTCTCCGAATATTTTTACACCCGTGAGGGATTTTACATTTCAAAACAGAATATCATATTTTTCAATCAAATTATTAAAAGTGAATTTGATGATCACATATACGACATGGTAACACTTAACATTTCACGGAAAAATAAAACAACAATAGAACGCGAAATACTCGCTGCGCTTAAATATTATGACATTTCAGAAACCGAAAGGTCAATGGAAAGTATGTTAAAAGCTTATCAGCGATGGCGTAACATTCGTAACTATAAGATAATCAGGTATTAAAAAACTTATGATATTATTGTCCTTTTTTTATCAATAGTTAGTTAACTAATTATCAGTAATTTAAACCGTTTTATTGTGCATATTGTCCTTTTTGCCTGTTTTGTCCTATTGTGCGTCTTGTTTTATGTCGTGTCCTTTGTTTTAGAACCTCATTTAATCAACTTTGCCGAATGAACGATTTTCCATCAGCGCCTGAAGATGCTATTGCCGGACTTGCCTCATTTCAATTTGTCGAAGCAGTGGGTATTAGTGTTATGCCTGTCCCAATACTTTCTAAAATCTCAACTCCTGTAACCCTGAAAACAGGATATAGCTGGAAAACTGGATATAGCGCTATCGATAGCCTCGAATATTCCGAACCTGCTGAAAAATCACACAATGGAGTTTCTCATCATGCTACTTTAAAAGGCTTTGTTGCTGACCAGGCTGGTATTATTCAATTATTTGCAGAAATGCAGAGTAAGTGGTTCATTGTTCAGTTAACTGATAACGACGGACTAAAACGTATCGCCGGAAATTTAGAAAGCCCGCTTCTCTTTATCAGCGACTTTGAAACGCAAACCGTTTCCGGACAAAAAGGACATATATTTTCTTTTTCAGGAGAATTAAAAAATAAAGCACCTATCTACTCAATCTAAAAATTATGGATTATCAGGACTTAGAAATTATACAAGGAACAGACAATATGTCCGGCACAACAATCGAAGCATGGGCAATACCTTATATGGATGTTTTCAGAATGCCGGATTATGAAAACATCATCAACCATATGAGCGATCTCGCTACTATTTATGGCGATGTTATTCCACGACCTTACAAGACGTTCTATAAGATTCATGCCACCAGCGATACAGGTGTGATCAAAAACAATAAGGTAGAAGGTAAAGAGTCAACACTTTACGAATCAATTTACGAGTTTTGGTTTCCGAAAAATGACAAAAACGCTCTTGGATTTATGCGTTTGAGCGGAGCCAAGTTTGTTTTTATTGTCCAGGAAGCTGACGGAAACAAAAGAATTTTCGGGATAAAACCCGGCTCGCCGGCAATCATTCCAAGCATTTCAGCCTCAAGCGGACAACGCTCTTCAGGCGAGAAAGGCGCTACATTTAAGGTGCAGTCGTTTCAAAACGGCCCTGCACCTCGATATAACGGCCTTTTTAATCTCGACCGCGACAGTCTCGACCTTTCATTATATCCGATGATTTTTACAGAAAAAAAGGTGTATGAATATGATGCAAACGGCTTTCCGCTTGTCATTGATTTCTATCTCGATAACTTGAAAGTTTTCACGTGGAATCAGGAATGGAACGGACCCGTTCTTGCACGCAGAACCATTACCGTACATATAAAAAATTAGTCCTTTTTTCTGCAATCAAATTCATATAATCTTGTACCTAATTAAATTTAGGTATGAAATATATTGGATTACAATTTTCTAATGTCGCTGATAAAACCGTCGAAATTGATATTGAGGGTTACATAGGTTGGGATCCGTGGGATGCTGCCGAAAATCAGGTGAACACAAAAGAGAAAATGAAAGCCGAGCTAAAAAAAATAGCTCAGCTTAAAGCAGATACGATTATCGTTAACATCAACAGCTACGGCGGCGATGTAAATCACGGACTCTCTATCCACGACCTCCTTGCAGAAAATTCAGCCCATATAATTACAAAGGTAAATGGCATGACCGCAAGTGCTGCTACCATCATCGCCATGGCAGGCGCCGAACGGAAGATGAGCGACAATGCCTTATTTCTCGTTCATAATGCATCTTCATTCGCCTGGGGCGATAAAAACGATGCCAAAACGCTCGCTGCCGATTTGCAAAAAATTGATGACCGCCTCGCAAATATCTATGCTAAAGTAACGGGGAAAGAAAAACAGGAAATGCTCGACCTTATGAATGAAGAAAAAGGTCGTGGCAAATGGCTTACCGCCGATGAAGCTAAATCCCTTGACTTTATCACCGAAATTTTTGAACCGCTGAAAGCGGCTGCCTACTTCTCAAACGATATACTTGAAAAACATGGTCTCCCTCCAATACCGGACGCTTCATCTCATAATAACGAAGCCGAGGGCATTGCAAAAACAATTATTAACGAAATCAAAAACTTTTTTCAATCAAATACAAAACCTATGAACAAAACTGATTTTCAACGCCTTGCGAAAGCTGTCGGGGTTGAAGGATTCGTTGTTACCGATAACGGATTTTTCCTGAATAACGACCAGGCTAAGGCTGTTGAAGCTCATCTCAAAAAAATTGAAGATGAACGCAAAGCTTATGAGGGCTTAAAAGAAGAGGAAACCGTTGCTGATTTGCATACGCAAATTACCAACCTCTCAAAGGAAAAAACGGATGCTGTAGAAAAAATCGCTGCTTTAGACGCAGAGATTGAAAAATTGAGCAAAACGCCTCCTGCAAAACCAACCGCTGCATCCGCCTCCGGCGACGATGATGGAGATGACCTTATTGATGAAGAAGCTGAACACTTCTACAATCTGAGCAAAGTAAAATAATCACCTTAAAAAATTCAAAAATGGCAAACTTAAATACAGTTGACATTACAAAAATTCAGCAATATGCTGAAAAATTCAAAGCCGGTCTGATAAAGATTGCGGTTACTGACAATGAAGTTTTCAAAAAACTGGACGTCATTTCAGGGGTGAAAGATAAATTCACCACGACCACCTTGCGCTTTCAACGCTTGCTGCGTCCTTATATACGCGATTGGACTCCGGCAACCGATGCCGCTAATCTGGTTCCGCGCACAGGACGTGTCGAAATTGGTGAGATCATGCTCGAAGAGGAACCTCTGGTTTATCGGAAAACATATCTCGGCAATATTTTGAAAAAAGGAGTTAATCCGAAAGATCATCCTTTCGAAAAAGACCTGCTTGAAGGAATTTCACGCCAGGCTGCTTCTGATTTCAACGATGTTACCGCTTTCTGGGGGGTGCGTAATCCTGCAGGTACCGGCCCTGCTGACGTGAATGATGGCTTTTTTACCATCATCGATGCTGAAATAACTGCATTGAACATCTCGGTGGCAAAAAAGAACATGATTAACACAGGATTAATCAATTCTACAAATGCTGTGGCAAAACTGAAAGCTTTTTATCGTGCAGCCTGCGATATCAACCCTGCTTTGCGGGGCAAAAAGGTGAAATTGGCAATCAGTCATACCATTTTGGACGCCTATAATGATAATTATCAGGCACTAAATGGGGCACTGCCTTACAATACTCAGTTTGAAAAAACATTCCTCGAAGGAAGCGGAAACAAATGTATCCTGGAGCCTTTTACCGGAATGGGAACCACTCCGCGCATCATCATGACCGTAGATTGGAACATGAGTATCCTGACTGACCTTCAAAGCGATCAGGAAAATATTTCAATTACGACAGGTATCAATCCGAAGGTTATCGGATTTTATCTTGCCGCTGCTTATGGTGTTCAATTCTGGACATTGAACGACGTATTTTTCACAAATGAACAAAACCCGGTGTAAAAGTGTCTGTTGTAATTTTATGAGGGCGCTGTAATGCGTCCTCATTTTTAAAAAAAACTAAAACAAAAAAGTAATATGAAAAATTTTGCAAAAATTTCGTTCTCGCTAATTGTCCTGATGATTTTCGGGATGATTTTCCTAACTATCGGTGCAAATCCTATTGTAGGAATGTCCCTGGCGATGGCTCCTCCAATTTCTTTCGGCGACCTCGATTTTGAGGACGGTATCGACAACATGGCTGGAACTCAACTTCTCGCATATTATATCCCTATTGATGATATTGCCCTTTTGCCTGGCTATAAAGCCTCACCGGCTGCCCTTGGCGATTATGCGACAATCGATACGGTTATAACTTGTAAAACAGGAAAGAATTTTTTGAAATTATATGCGGCCCCGGATTCAGGGAAAATAGATGACACTAAAATCGAAGGTAAAGACAGCAATAGTTTCGAATCTGTATATGAATTTTTCTTTCCGAAAAATGATGCCGCAAGTCTCGGATTTCAACGTGTTGCAGGTACTACTAAGTTTCTTGTCATTATACTTGAGGCCGATGGCAATCAGCGCATTTTGGGAATAAAACCCGGAGTTCCGGCAACTTTATCGAGCGTGGCAGCAACATCCGGTACACAAAGTACGGGCGATAAAGGCGCAACCATGCAATTCAAATCAATTCAAAATGGTCCCGCCCCAATTTATACAGGCGAAATTCCCCTGACACCTGCTGTTTAACGCTCACTTTTTAGTTATTAAAAAACCCGCTGTGATACCAGCGGGTTTTTCTTTGTCCTTTTTTTGATAATTGCATCTTATTATCATTGTTGTTGTAAAATTAGCAACTAATTAAATTAAAAGAAGATGATTGATTCTGAAAAAAAAGAAATCCTTTCATGGCTCAACAATCCTGAACGAACCGCAAGAGAAGGGAGAATGCTTTATTCCGATTATGGCGTAAACATAAATATCAGTCGGCGGCTCAAACATATTCCTGACGAGAATGTGATTGATTTACTTGATATTCAATTCAAAACGCTACTCGGATTATCAATTTTGCCAGAACAGGTGGATGTGAAACCGCAAAAAGAGAAAAAAGATTTAGGACTTGTCAAATCAATTTCTCCACAAAAAAGGAAACTAAAAGACCCTTATCCGGAAAGCAAACGTCCTGAAGAATTGCAAGCAATATATGAAGAAAAAAACAAACTGTATGTTGAAGCCAAAAACCTGAATTCTATTCTCATTGCCAAAGGCGATGAGATAGAAAAACTTGAAAAAGACAGCGATACATACAAAAAACAAGTTATCGAACGTCGCGAATTGGCAAAACAAATTATCGACCGGTATAATAAAGTGAACGCTTGCTGGAAGAAAATTGATTATTTTGCCGAGCATAACAAATTGCCCGAACCTGAGATCCTTGAACAGAAACCGGAAATAGGGGCAGATATTGACAACCCTCTTGCTCTCGCAAAACGATACCGCACATTGTCATCTTATATCAGCAAAGCAAAGAAAAAACCAGAACGCAATCAGGAGAAGCTGAAAGAATTGTATGCAGAGAGCAATGCTATTGCCGAAAAGCTGAACGCAATTCACGGAGAAGAAAAATATAAAATGCGAGGGAATGAAACCACTTCTGATTCAGGAACAAAAACCGAAAACGCCGGCAAATAGTATCCTTCATCATTTCACCACTGACCAAGCCGGCTTTTTGTCGGCTTTTGGTCGTGAAAAGATAAGGGAAATGATTGTAGGGCTCAAGCACAATCATCAGGTGCATTACATTGCACATATGTATAACGCACATGATGTGTTTTCTGATTTGATTAAACTTTCGGGGCCATCAAAAGTGAAAATCATCTCATATTCAATAACAGAATTCCCTTTGCGGATATTATCTCAATTTCTTAATAAGAAAATAATTACACATCTTGATTTTATACTTGATTTTACCGTAAGTCGAACACCAGCCCTTAAACAATTTGCAAAACATTTCGCCAACAGAATAAGATTCACAGACATACATTCAAAAATTGTATTGATTGAAAACAAAAATTGGAAGATAACACTATTGTCATCCGCCAATTTTACAAGAAACAACCGGTTCGAAAATGGAATAATTTTCACTTCGGAAGAATTGCACAGGCAATACACTTCTTGGTTCGAAAAACTCTTTGAAAATGCAAATCAATAAAGACCAAATGGAAATTATCACCCGTGCCGGTATTGCCTTATGCAAACCTTCCGAAGCTGCTAAATTGGCCGGTATTGCAGTTGACACTTTCAAAAAGAGTCTTGAAAATGAAGAAAATGAGATTTACCAAGCTTACTTCTCAGGTTTTGAAACCACAAAACTAAAATTGAAAGAGTCAACAATTGCAATCGCACTGCAAGGCTCTTCGCCAGCTCAGACCCTCGCTTTTGCCATGCTCAAAGAATCGGAACTTGAAATGGAGGAAGATTAATGAAAACTATTCTTACAAAATCAATTAAAACGACATATCTTACAAAAGAACTTGACGAGAACGAAAAAATAGTCGAGTATCTGTTAAATGGCACGGAGTCGGTAAAACTTACAAAGGCCGAAAAAGAACGCATGGACCGCTATTTTTTTGCCCATGATCTTATTTCTCAAAAACGCAGCCGCCATGAAGTAGCCAGAAAACTGGAAGTGAAATATAATATAAGCAGGGCGCAGGCATACCGCGATGTCTATCATATGCAATATGTTATAGGCTCTGCACTTTCAATCGATGAAAATTATTATGAAAAGTTTCTGATTGATTCAATAATTGAAACAATCAGAATGGCACGCAACAAACCCGATCTGAAAGCCAAAGCCGCAGCTGAACGCAACCTCGCTATGGTACTCGGATTCCCACGCTCAGATGACAACCGCATCACACCCGATATGCTACAACAGAACATCCTCATCATAACATCGGATGTCGCCGCGCTCAATTTACCTCATATCGAAAATCTCGATCAGAAAATTCAACAATTCAAACGCGCAGCAAAAAAGAAGCCTGTAATAGAAATAGCAGAGGAAGAAAAATGACAATCGAAGACCATGCAATTGAGAAAGAACTTTATCTTAATAAACCACAAATAGAGGTCTATCTTATTCAGGCACATACTACAATCTGTGTGTGGGGTCGTGGCACCGGGAAAAGCGAAGGAGTTATTGCCCCGTGGATTGTCAATAATGTCTTTAGTATGCCACGGTCTAAGGGCATCATCATTGGTCCTACATTCCAACATTTGCTTGTAAATACATTACCCCCGGTGATTGAGATGTGGAAGCGAATGGGCTACTATCGCGATGTGCATTATATGATTGGGCGGAAACCACCAAAATCTTGGAAATGGCCGGAACCATTTAATGCGCCTCTTTCTGCAAAACATACAATATTTTGGTTTAATGGCGCCTGTCAGGTATTGGTAAGTCAGGATAGAGCCAGCAACTCTGCAGGGCCTTCCGTTGATTATATTGCCGGCGATGAAGCAAAGCATCTTAACCGCGAGAAGTTGGACGAAACATTTCAGACAAACAGGGGTAACCGGCAATATTTCGGAACATTATCCTGCCATCATTCTATCCTGTTTTGCTCAGATATGCCCACCACACCAAAAACCCAGTGGATTTTAAAATATGAAGATAATAATGATAATGAAAAAATACAACTCATCCTTGCGATTCAGCGCAAAATAATCGAACTCTCCGAAGAACTTTCAGGTGCAAAAAAAACAAGAGACGGGAAAATAAGAACACTAATTTCTAATTATCAAAATGAATTGAATGAATTTAGATTCG
Organism: uncultured Zetaproteobacteria bacterium; assembly: GCA_964407235.1. Classification (GTDB taxonomy): domain Bacteria; phylum Pseudomonadota; class Zetaproteobacteria; order Mariprofundales; family Mariprofundaceae; genus JAUZQZ01. Next base: position 7,864 of record CAYOUW010000034.1, read on the forward strand.
ACCTTACTCATTTCTCCGAATTTTCAACGCTCGAAAACCTCGAAGTAGTAGGCGAAGCTTATATACGTGAACAAAAACGCAATCTGCCACCACTTAAATATAAAGCCTCTATCCTTAATCAGCGTGTGAAAAAAGAAGAGGGCATGTTTTACCCAATGCTCGATGAAGATATTCATTATTATACGAAGTTCAGATATCAGCGTATTGATGCAATAGGATTTGATTTCAAAAAATTAAAGAAACATGATTACAATCAGGATGGTGATGTTGATCCTGAGGCGCCTCTTGATATATCTCTCGATTATAATGCTGTAATCAATAGCCTCTGTGTTGCACAGGAAGCAAATACAATTAACTTCCTGTTTGTCAAATCACCAAAAATGTTAAAGGATGTCGTTAAGAAGTTCTGCAATTATTATAGTGAACATCCGACAAAAGAGATCAACTATTACTATGACCATACCGCAATAGGACGCAACGCCATGCTTGGCGACTATACCTTTGCCGATCAGGTGATTGATATTCTCAGAGAAAACGGATGGTATATACATGATATATACATAGGACAGTCGCCATCGTATGAGAGCCGTTACGAAATGATTAACAACGCTTTGCGGGGCTGTCCTGAGGTTCCAATGCCTATGTTCAACAGCAATAATTGCGAATCATTACTTACGAGCATGGAAAACACCATGACCCGGCAGGGACAATCAGGTTTTGAAATAGACAAGCGAAGCGAACGCGACCCGAATATCCTTCCTGAACATGCTACACATGCACAGGAAGCATGGTGCACATGGTTCTATGGTAAGTTTGGGTCGCAATGGAACAATGCCAATGCCTCATTCGACGAAACAGAAGTATTCTAAGTGTTGTTAGCCTTTTAAAAAATTTCAAACGCAACCGCCACTAAGGGCGCATTTTTCCCGTTTTCATATATCCACATCCTGCAATTGCATGCAATTGCGTTTTACATTTAGGGGTTGGCGCCCAAAGGGGGAAAACAACACTTAATTTTTGACGGTTTTCGACCGTTAAAAATTTAAGATGTTGGTTTTTAAGTCTTTTTTTTTGAGATTTGGGATATCTTAATATTAAAACTTTAAGTATCTTTGGAATTATAAAATAGTAATATGGAATTTACAAGAGAAAAGGCAGAAGAAATTGTCTCAAAACATGGACTTAGTGAAAAGACAATACGAGTTTGGAAAACTCGCGGAAGCATCCCGGATAAATATGCTTCACCGGATTATATTCCTCGTTTTACATCGAAAGCTGGTAAAATTCGGCATGAAAGGCTATTTGACTTATTGAGTTCCGGGACAATTAACATAACCGTTTTAGCAGACCTTACACAAATTTCTGAAATCAAATTCGGAGATGCTAAACGAAACAAAACACGCCTTTCGGATGTGGATATTAATAAGTGCATGATTGAAATTAAACGATTAAAGATTGTAATAGCGAAAACATTTCAGGAATACATTCCACAAAAATTTGAGAAATTAATAAACAATCCGTTAATACATTATTCGGTTGTAATAAAAGATAGATATCTAATTGATAGAATAAGTTTTTATAGAAAACATGATGCTGAGCCTGATATGATGCTTTGGTCACAGGTTAAGGAAAAATATGTTATCTTTGCATTAACTCTAAATATTTAGTTAATCGAACCGGTTTGGAATTGAAATAATTTTTAATAAACATCATCTTTAAAGATGTTTTAAGCCCCGCCACAGCGGGGCTTTTTTTTGTCCTTTGCATAAATTTAAATAAATTTATATCTTTACAGCATGAAAAAATTAATAGCCTATTTCCTTCTAATCCCTTTAACGATACGTGCCAATTTCCTTAAAGCTTATCGAGAAACAAGGCGGACAGGTAAATTCACTTACAAATTCGATAGACCTGAATTCTTTAAAACAAAAACGGAGGCAAGTACCCTTGCAAACACAAATGCCTTGCGCCAGGGTATCCGCTATCATGTGATAGAACCTGAAAAAGGTAAATTTGTAGCCGTATCTGAAAAATACATGAAAAACTCACCCTTCAAATCTGTTTATCACACAATTTAGCCCCTCGTCCTTTCCTTTTTCTGCCCATCGCTGCATATTCGCAGTATGGGTATCATGAAACGTATTTTAGAAAATCAGATGTATGCCGGAAGAGGCTCCGGTGGCTTTCATTTTACTAATGAAAAACCCGAAATCGGACTTCAACCCACCGGCGTATATTCAGGTATTTCCGGACAGGATTTACTCTTAAGAAACTTTAATGTCCCTGCATTTAACAGCGATGTGAAAAGTTGGGGACGAAAGGTAGCCCGGCTCCTGCGTGCCGTTGTGCGATCGCAATTTACACACGGCAAAAAAGAACCCCGCACATATAAAACAGGGATCCATGCCGGGACAACTGAGAAAAAACTTGCAGGCTCTATCCGCGCACATTATCGAAAAGAACAGGGTGGCGAACAAATAGACACTATTGCCTTTTCCCTCGAAAGGCATGGCGTTTTCCTGCAAAAAGGCGTGGGTTCGGGGTATGTGGCCAGCGGCGGCGGCGTGGCCCGTATTGCAAAGACTGAGGATGTGAATCGTTTTCGGTTCAAAAACGATTGGTTTAACAGTACTCTTGAAAAGAACACCAACGATTTGAAAGAAATAATCATCAAGCACACCGGCGATGCCATTGTGCTTAATACAAAACGCATGTTCATATTATGAGTGGACGATCCGAAAATATCAGATTTAATGTTTATCTAAACGACAGGCAGGCTGGCAATACCATGGGCAATCTGTACAAACAAAGCAGAATGCTCAAATCCGAATTACGAAAACTCAAAATCGGTTCGCAGGAATGGATTTCCAAAATGCGTCAGCTTCAAAAAGTGGAAAAAGGCCTATCCAGGGTGAGGGGTGAAATGAGAAATACAAACTCCACACTGGGACGCATGGCCGGCTCCTTCAATAAGTATTTCGGGATTATGATGGCCGGTATCGCAGGGGTAACGGCTGCTGTATATGGGTTACGGCAATCAACACAGGTGTTTGCAGAGTTTGAAAAAACAATGGCAAACGTCCTGACACTGCTTTCAGATGCTGACAAGCTGAAATATCGCGGCTATCTGAAAAAAGGCTCCTTAGATATTGTCAAAAAATATGGCTTTGCCGTAGCTGACACCAACAAATCCCTGTTTGATGCCATCTCCGCCGGTGTAGAAGCAGGTAAGTCAATAGAGTTTATGAATCAGGCCTCGGTGTTGGCCATCGGCGGCGTTACCGACCTGCATACTTCAGTTGACGGACTTACTACTATCATCAACGCTTTTAAACTACAAACCTCCGATGCCTCCGATGTCTCCGCTGCATTTTTTAGCGCACAGAAAGAAGGGAAGACCACCGTTGCCGAACTCGCCTCCGGAATCGGTAAAGCCGCTCCCCTTGCCCACAGCCTTGGAATCTCTTATCAACAACTTCTATCTGCTACAGCTGCATTGACAAAAGGCGGCATTGACACCGAATCTGCATTTACCTATCTGCGCGGCGTTTTCTCAAGCATGATAAAACCTACAACTGAACTAACCAGACTTTTCAAAAAAGAATTTGGGCACGCAATTAATGCCAGCGAAGTAAAAGCCCTCGGCTTCACAAAAGTCATGGATGAGATGAACATCCTTATGAAGAAATATCCAAACCAGTTACAGGCGAGTGTTAAGAATGTAAGGGCATTAACAGCGGTTACAGCCCTGTCAGGCGAAGGATTGAAAGAATATAAAGATATTCTTGAAAAGGTAAACAGCGATGTTGGCAAACACAACAGTCTTATCAAAGCCTTTGCCGAGCAGGAGACTACCGTAACGCAGGCAATGAACGAGGCAAAAGGAAAACTCACAGCTATGACCATCAGCCTCGTTGAGGGTTTTAAACCGGCTATAATGGGAGGAATAAGGATTGTAAGTAAATTTTCGCATTTAATGCTCAATTTCGGAATATGGATGAAAGAACATGCGAAAACGGTGAAGTTTTATGCGAAAGCACTCGCTGTTGTACTTACTTCATTGGTTACATACAAGGTTGTATTAGCCGCCGCTAATGCGAAGGTAAATATAGCCATAAAGCTCACAGGACTAATGCAAAATGTTGCGCTGCGTGCCTCGATAGCCTACAACCGGCTTACCGGTAATATAGGCCGTGCCGCGGCAGCACAACGTGTGCTGAACACTACGATGAAGGTAAATCCGCTCGGATTGATTATGAGTGCTATTTCGCTCGCCGTAACCGCCTATATGCTGTTTAAAGATACGGTCAAAAAAACCACGAAAGAACAGATAAAGCTGAACAAAGCAATAAAAGAAGGCAAAGACCTAATGACAAACTCTCAGCCTATTGAAAAGAGATATCAGGTGATTGATAAACTTTCCCGAAAACAACTTAAAAATCTAAAAGATGACATTAAAACGGAGCTGGATTTAGTCTCCAAAAAAGAAGCTAAAATCTTAACTATTTATACATCAGCAAATAATTATCATGTAAAAAATATCATCGATTTAAACAGAAAATTAAAAAAAGAAACAAACTCCCATAATCGCGAGATGCTAAAAATGCAAATATTTTGGGAAAATAAAAAACTTGATGAAGAGATAAAACGGGAACAGGGCATCAGCGCCACCGAATTGGACGAGAAAGTAAGATCTTACAATAAGATGGTGAATGCTATAGATGCGGAGATGAAGAAAAATCCTTTACCGGCTACCGGCGGAGGTGGAGGCGATGGAGGTGATAAAGGAGAAGCTGGATTAAAAAAAATGCAAGATTTAAACGCAGAGATTCAAAAGCTTGCTCATCAACAGGAGCTGCGAAGGATGAATGCCGATACGCGCGAAATTCAACAGATTAAAGACAAATATTCAAAATTAATAAAAGACGCTAAAGGTTATGATGCGCAGATAAAAAGACTTAAGGAGCTGCGTGATGCGGATATAAATAGAACAAGGGCAGAGCAAGATGCTACCTATCTGCAAAATAAAGCAGCGGTACAACGGAAAATTGACGAAATGGGCTACGACAGTCAGCAGAAAGAGCTGGCGGCTTCTGACAAAACATTCAATGACCTGATTGCTCTCGCAACAGAATACGGCATAGATACGACGGAACTGGTGCGTGAACGACTCGCTGCAGAGCAAACTATAAAGGATAAATATGCGAATAAAGACAAGGCTGATAAAGACAGACAGGCAAAAGAAGATGAGCAAAGACAAATAGCGTCACAAAAAAACACCCTCGCCGTGCTCAACAACACTGCCGAAAATATAAAGGGAGTGTTGAGCGAACAGAGTGTCGTTTACAAGGCGCTTGCTATTTTTCAAACAACAATAGCCACCTATGCGGCTGCCATGGATGCTTACAAATCAGCTGCGAAGGTGCCAATGATAGGCCCCATTTTGGCCCCGATAGCGGCAGGTGCAGCTATCGCTTTTGGCCTCGCTCAGGTAGCTACTATTGTGGGTATAAAACAACCATCTTATTCAATAGGTGGTGTTGCTGCCGGCGCTTCACATGACGAAGGAGGTATTGCAATGATTGACAGTAAAACGGGCAAAAAAGTAGGAGAAATGGAAGGAGGCGAACCTTATATGATTCTCAGCAAAGAGACCTATAAAAATAATCGCAGGCTTATCAACGCATTGCTAAACAGCAGTATGAACCACGGCGGGGAGAGCGTCGAGTGGATGCAGCCGGGTTATTATCCTCACCCTGATATCGCCGGAGCTATGTCAAGCTTACATGTTTCGAGATATGCAACTGGAACAGTTACCAACATCAGTAATGTATATAACCAACAAACCGATGGCTATCCTCCTGTAAGTAATACTGAAATGCTCGCTCTAATGACTGAAATGCGTGATGAAATGAAAAAATTAAAATATATAAAAGCCGTCATTGACATTGATGGTACATTAAAACTTAAGGACGGATTAAAGACTATTGAAAATATAGAAACTAATGCCGGATTATAGGGTGTCCTGTGTTTTTTTTACCGGTCAGCTTATGTTTGTAATTTAAAATATGAATCTTAAAATTTAAAAAAATGGCAGAATCAAACAAAACAATGTCCGAGTTCCCACATATGTGGGATGACGAGCAAGGCGTTAACTTTGATGCAAACAATCTTCCACAGACGGTTAACTTCTATTACGAGGGGGTTCTGGTTTTTCATCACAACCGTACTTACAACGAATTCGGTGTATTAACAAGAAATCTGGTAGTTAAAGACTTTTTAAATTAAAAGCTATGTTAGAAATTGATCAAAACGTTTCGTTAATTCACGACCTGGGATTCATCGCTGATGAAGCAACCCTTCTCGCTCAATATCCGGCCGGAAGGCCCGGAGACTTCGCCCGTTTGTTAAGTACATACACAATATGGAATTGGCAGAATGCGGCTTGGGTAGATACAACAGTCTCCGCAGCTACGCTGGTGGGAGGAAAGGTTACATACGATGATACCGATCCGGAAACAATAGGACTTTCTCCTGCAACAAAACTTTTCAACGGTTCCTATTTCGGTCGCCTCTGGACAAAAGACAGCGCAGGCGAAATACGTTGGCTCAAATATGACGATGGCGAATGGTACGGCGTGGAGTGGGATATTACAGTTTCTGACCCGGATGTGAAACATATTGGGAAATACAGTCTGCATCAGAAATTACCGCTGCAAAGCAAAATGTACACCTGCATTCTGAAAGATGACGGAACAGAAGCTTACAAGCTCGACCCAACAAACTGGGACTTGCAAGCAGATGGCGTTACCGCTGCAAAGCGCGATGGTACCGACGGACAGGTAAAAACATGTCTTCCGGAATATTATGTGAAATTTGAACAAGAGGGAAACAATCGAAGGCTTAAATTAAGCGAATATCCACTTTCAGGCTTCAAAAAAGTGAAGAAACAATATGTTTCAGCATATGAAGCCTCGCTGGACCGCACAAATCTGAAACTGGCAAGTGTTAAAAATCTCACTGCGCAGTTCCGTGGCGGAAACAATAATGCAGCACTCGATGGAACGGATACTTCACAACTGGGGATGCCGGCAACATTAATATCAAGAACCAATTTCAGAACTTATGCCCGTGCCAGAGGCGCCGGTTTTGAAATGTATAATTATCTCGCTCAGCGCACGCTTCTGTGGTTCTTCATGGTAGAATTTGCCACACGCAACAGCCAGAAAGCCGTGAACGCCGCCCTTGATGCCAACGGCTTCCGGCAGGGTGGCTTGGGAGCAGGCGTAACCACCGTGAACGGAACCGATTGGAACACATTCAATGGATATTATCCGATTGTTCCTATTGGAACCAGCGACAGCCTCGCCAGTGGCACCGGAGAAGTGGATTATACCTTGCCGGCAAGCTTCCCCAATGGCCCCGTTACGGTGAAAGTTAACCGGTACAGAGGGGTTGAGATGCCTTTCGGGCATATTTGGAAAAATGCCGACGGCATCAATGTAAGAATGGCCGCCAACGACGATGCCGACCCGACAACGAAGGTGTATATTTCAGAAGATCCTGCATTGTGGAATGATGCTAACTATGATGGATTTGAATTACAAGGCGAAATGCCACGAGTGAATGGTTACATTACAGAAATGCTGCCGTTCAATATCATGCCATTAAAGGTAGGTGGTGGAAGTTCCACCTATTGGTGCGATTATTCCTATCAATCGAACATCCCTGCGGATGGTAGTGCTGCTTCCCTTCGTACCGTGCTGTTCTCGGCGTTTGCGAATTCCGGCGGGTATTCGGGTCTCGGTTGTTCGCTTTCGAATAGCGTCCCCTCGAATACGGCTGCGTATATCGGCTCGCGGCTTTGCTTTATGCCTGCGTAAGCAGGCCGGAGTCTCGCCTTTGGCGAGGCCGAAATGCGAAAAATGTTCTTAGAAATACAGGTAGATGTTTCAAACCGTGCTGTTCTCTGCGAATGCGAATAACAGCGGGAATTCAGGTCTCAGTTATTCGAATTCGAATAACGTCCCCTCGAATACGAATGCGAATATCAGCTCGCAGCTATGCTTTTTGAAAATAAAAATGAAACAGAGCCTTGCCTCTTGGCAAAAAATAACTAACTCAGAAAGGTTTTGGTACCTCGCCTCAGGCGAGAGAAAAATCCGAGTACGAAAAGCAAATGAATAATGAAAAGAGTAAATAACATATTTGACAAAATTATCGACCTTGAGAACCTCAGGCTTGCTGATGAAAATGCACGTCGGGGGAAAAAACGAAGTTACGGTGTAAGAAAACACGACCGGAACAGGGACGATAATATCTTTTCATTACACGAAAAACTGGAATCAGGAATTTATACTACTTCAAAGTATCACATTTTCAAAATGATAACAGATAAAGGCAAAGAAAGAGAAATATATCAGTTACCGTATTATCCGGACAGAATTGTCCATCACGCAATTATGAACTTTATGGAGCCAATTTGGGTTTCTATTTTCACAAAAGATACATACAGTTGTCTTAAAGGAAGAGGCATCCATGGGGTTATGAAAAAATTAAAAAAAGAACTTAAAGAGATTGAAGGCACACAGTTTTGCCTGAAAATGGATATTAGGAAATTCTATCCTTCAATTGACCACAAAATTTTGAAACAGATAATTCGCAGGAAAATAAAAGATAAACGCCTGCTTCAACTACTTGATGAAATAATCGACAGTGCACCAGGTGTTCCAATAGGCAATTACCTGAGCCAGTTCTTTGCAAACCTGTATCTCGCCTATTTCGATCATTGGCTGAAAGAAGAAAAAAAAGTGAAGTATTATTATCGCTATGCCGATGATATGGTAATCCTTTCAGATAACAAAGAAAAACTTCATGCACTGCGAAAAGAGATTCAGGAATATCTTCAAAATATGAAGTTAACACTGAAACCAGATTATCAAGTTTTCCCTGTTGAAAGCCGAGGAATTGACTTTGTGGGATATGTATTCAGGCACTCGCATATTTTACTCAGAAAATCAATCAAGAAATCATACGCCCGTAAGGCAGCAAGATTACATAAAAAGGGTATTACAGAAAAGGAATTCAAACAAGCAATATGCAGCTATACAGGCTGGGCAAAACATTGTAATTCAATTAATCTTCAAAATAAATTAAATTATGAAAAAAGTACAATACGATCATCAGCCGCCTAAATTGGAAGCAGTCGGGAATGGCAGCTATCTCTATCGGTGGGGGATAGAGAAGGTTTCCCGCAAAAATGAAGATGGTTCCAGTACAGACTCTTGGGGGTGCTATGAAGTCATTGCATGGAAAAAAGAGCGTCGCGAAATAACAACAGCGGTGATTAATGCGCTGCGCGGGTCCGCCGATTATGAGGCAAAACTCATTAATGATTTCAATGCAGTTGTTGCCGGATTGCTGGATGCGAGCTACAAGCAACCGTATCTGGATTATATCCAAAAGCGGAATAAACTGAAAGCAGAAATTACAAACTATTTTGAAAGTCTATGAAGGCCTTTTCTGAATTAGGAATTAAGTCCCCTGATAACTTCTTCGTAGGAGAGAAAATCAAAATTGCAAAAATTCTGAACAGAAAAATTATTGTAAGAAATTTCAAAATTGAAAAGTCAAAATATCCAAAAAACAAATCGGGAAATGTTTTGACATTGCAGATTGAGATTAATAACGAGGATCACATCTTATTCACAGGCTCTGATTTTCTAATAAATCAGATAAATCAAATTAAAGAAGCGGATATGCCTTTTGAAACAATAATTGAAAAATCAGGTGAACATTTTGAATT
>CAYOUW010000035.1:0-17629 GCA_964407235.1 uncultured Zetaproteobacteria bacterium
GACTGCATGGCTTGGGGTATAAGGATTTCTTGAAGTACAATGTTAAAGATGGGTTGAGCAAGCTCATGGCTTTGTTCTCCCTGCGCCACGATTTACAGGCAAGAGAAAAAGGAGTGTCAGGCGGTTGGGGCAAGCGGTTGCTCTTGCTGTCGGCGTTCCGGCAAAGACATTTCTAAAGCCGCATCGGCAGCGCACCATTGAGCGGATGCGACATGAACAGAAGGTTCTGTGCATTCAGGATGGAACGGATCTGAACTTTAATTCACTGGCGCAGTGTAAAGACCTCGGAGTAATCGGCGCAAACCAGACCGGCACATCGAGTAAGGGCTTACACTTACACTCCACCTTTGTGGTGAACACTGATGGACTGCCACTTGGCGTGTTGCGTGCCGATTGCAATGCCCCGCAGGCAAAAAGTGAGCGTTCATCTCCGCAAGACAAACGACGGGTGCTCAATGCCTATGCATTAAAAAAAAGTTCCCAGACCATGTCTGCTCGGTGATGCGGTTCGGTTGATTGCAGCCATGGGAGGACATCTTGGCCGAAAACACGATCCTGAACCCGGATATCAAGTGATGTGGCAAGGCTACGCTTACCTTCAATTGATGTGCGAAGGCTTCAAACTTGCAGAAAATCCCTATGGGCGAAATACTTGTGGGTAAAGGGTAGAGCTAGCCTTCCAACTCCGCCATGCGCTTGGCCGCCTCATCCATCTGCGCTTCGCTGAATACGGAAACTCCGTGGCGGGCCAGCAGGCGTGCTGTCAACCCCTGTCCGATGATTTTAATGCCGGAAAACGTGCCGTCATTCACCTGGTTTGTGCCACAGGACGGGCTACCCTCTTTCAGAATGGCAATCTTGATCCTGTGTTTCCAGCATTCGGCCAACGCCTTTTCCGCTCCCTGCAAAAAGGCCTCGGAGACATCCGTGCCGTCCTTGTGCCGAATACTGTTCTTGCCTTGCAGCACTGCCTCGGCGATTCCACTCCCAATTTCCGAGGATGCCCTCGGGGCAGGCAGACCGCCGGCCATTTCGGGACACATCGGCACCACTCGCCCTTCCCTGCGCCATCGTTCAATCAGTCCGTGCTGGCAACAGTCGCTGCCATCGTGGCGAACTTTTTCCCCTAACAGGCAGGCGGAAACGAGAACTTTTTGAAAATTCATGACTCCGGGAAGTTTTCCATATTTTCCCCGTATGGCAAGCCCTGACGTGCATCTTTTTATCCGCCGCCGAATGTTGGAAAACCGGCATCGCCACATCAAGGACCGCGTGATCGGCCCTGACGTATATCCGGACAGCGGCAAGAATCAGGTGTCGCCTACCGTAAAGGCTTCCGCGCCCCGACGCATACCGACGGGGCCTGTGCGCGTCATCTCGATGATGCCGTTCGGTTCCAGCATACGCAGAAAGGCATTGAGTTTCCTGGCCTTGCCGGTCAGCTCCAGCGTGTAGCTGGATTCGGATACATCGACCACGTTGGCGCGGAATACCTCGGCCATGCGCAGCACCTCGGCGCGTGTGTTCTCCGATGCGCGCACCTTAACCAGAATCATTTCACGTTCCATGTGTTCCTGGCGCGTCAAATCCTCGGTTTTGATGACGGGGATGAGTTTGTTGAGCTGTTTCTTGATTTGTTCGATCACATCCTCATCACCGCGCGTCACCAGCGTCATGCGGCTCATCGAGGCATCCAGGGTCGGAGCGACGTTGAGATTTTCGATATTGTAACCACGAGCTGAAAACAGGCCGGCGATGCGCGTGAGTACGCCGAACTCATTTTCCACCAGTACGGTAATCGTATGCCTCATGCCAGCACCATCTCACTTAATCCCGCACCGGCAGGTACCATGGGATAAACGTTTTCCTCTTTGGTGACAACGAAATCAATCACGGTAAAGGCGTCGCGGTTGGCCAGCGCCTGTTTGATGACGGTTTCAACATCTCCCGGCTTTTCCGCCCGGAATCCCTTGCCGCCATAGGCCTCCGCCAGTTTGACGAAATCCGGCAGCGAATCGCAGTAGGAATGCGAATAGCGTGACTCATAAAACATTTCCTGCCATTGGCGGACCATGCCCATGTATGAGTTGTTGATGATGGCAACGATTACCGGGAGCTTGTGTTGCATGGCCGTGGACAATTCCTGAATGCTCATCTGAATGGAGGCATCGCCGGCAATGTCGATCACGGTTGCTTTAGGTTCGGCAATCTGCGCGCCAATGGCGGCCGGAAGCCCGAAACCCATCGTGCCCAGTCCTCCGGATGTAACCCAGCGGTGCGGTTTTTTGAATCCGTAGTATTGCGCCGCCCACATCTGATGTTGCCCCACTTCCGTGGTAATAATGGCATCGCCTTTTGTCAGTTCATACAGCTTGCTGATCACAAACTGCGGCTTGATACTGCCATCCATGTTCTGATCGAAATGCAGGCAATCTCTGGCCCGCCATTCCTCAACCTGATGCCACCATACTTTCAACGCTTTGGCATCGGGTTTGGAGTTTGCAGCCTTGAGCGCATCCAGCATTTGCCCCAGCACGACTTTTACATCGCCGACGACAGGCAGATGCGCATGCACGTTTTTGGAAATAGAAGAGGGATCCACATCCACATGGATGATTTTAGCTTCCGGAGCGAAGGCCTCGATCTTGCCGGTTACGCGGTCGTCAAAGCGTGCGCCGATCGCAATAAGCAGGTCGCAATGAGATACGGCCATATTGGCTTCGTAGGTTCCGTGCATGCCCAGCATGCCCAGGAAATGTTTGTCATCGCAGGGCACGCCACCCAGTCCCATCAAGGTCTGGGTCACCGGGAAATCCAGTTCGCGCGCCAGCTCTGTCAGTAATTTAGCGCTGCCACGGGCGCTGTTGATGCCGCCGCCGGTATAAAATATCGGGCGTCTGGATGCCAGCATCATCTTGAGGGCACGCTTAATCTGGCCGTGATGCCCCTGGGTCACCGGCTTGTAGGAACGCATATTTACTGTTTCCGGATAATGGAATTCACAGGAGGCGATTCCCACATCCTTGGGAATATCCACCAGGACCGGACCGGGGCGGCCCGTTGTGGCAATATGAAAAGCCTGGCGGATGGTAAGCGCCATATCCTCCACATGCTTAACCAGGAAATTGTGTTTGGTCACCGAGCGCGTGATGCCAACGGTATCCGCTTCCTGGAAAGCATCGTTGCCGATCATATGGGTGGGAACCTGACCGGAGAAGCAAACGGTAGGAATGGAATCCATATAGGAATCCGCCAGTCCGGTTACGGCGTTGGTCGCGCCGGGACCGGAGGTAACCAGCGCCACACCGCATTTGCCGGAGACGCGCGCATAACCGTTGGCCGCGTGCAGGGCGGCCTGCTCGTGACGCACGAGGATATGACGGAAATAATTCTTTTTGAAAATCTCATCGTAAATCGGTAACACAGCCCCGCCGGGATAGCCGAAGACAATGTCCACGCCCTCCCGTTTCAGGCATTCGACGAAGATTTCCGCACCGGTAAGTTTCATTGCTGTACGTTGCCCACCTTGTTCATCCGCTTGAAATAAAGGAAAGCGAACATAGGGAGGCGTTGAAAGCCTGTCAAGCAACCGGGGTAGAAGCAATTTGAGATTGACAAGTCAGTCCGGACTATTCATAAATCGCTCGGCTTAACTATCCGGAGGATGATGTGGCACACCTGAAAATTGCAACGCGGGGCTCCGCACTGGCATTGTGGCAGGCCAAATATGTGGCAATCGAACTGGAGCGCCTGCATGAAGGAGTAACGACGGAACTGGTTCGCATCAAAACCACGGGTGATAAAATCCTCGATGTACCGCTGGCTAAAGTGGGTGGCAAGGGGCTGTTTACCAAGGAAATTGAAGAAGCTTTGCTGGATGGCCGCGCCGATCTTGCCGTGCATTCCATGAAGGATGTGCCGGCGGCGCTGCCGGAAAAGCTTACGATCCGCGCCATTCTGGAACGGGCGGATCCGCGCGACGCCGTCGCCACGGTAACCGGCGGCGCATTCTCCAGCCTGCCGATGAATGCAAAGATTGGCACGTCATCATTACGCCGCGTATGCCAGATCAGTGCAAAGCATCCGGGATTCGAGTTTGTCGCCATTCGTGGCAATGTGCAGACCCGTCTGAACAAGCTCGGCAAGGAAGCCGATGCCGTGATACTGGCAGCTGCGGGCGTCAAGCGGCTGGGTATTGACGATCAAATGCATTTCTTTCTTGAGACGGGCGAAATGCTGCCCGCCGTAGCGCAGGGTGCGATTGGCATCGAAACGCGCGTGGAAGATGAACAGGTTAATTCGCTGACGGAGGTACTGAATCATACGGATACAGCGGTTTGTGTGGGTGCCGAGCGAGCCTTTCTGGCCCGGTTGGAAGGCGGCTGCCAGGTTCCGATTGCCGGGTATGCCACACTGGAGGGTGATACGTTGCATCTGCAAGGACTGGTGGGTGAAACGGATGGAAATCGACTTATCCGCCGCCGCCTGTCCGGCTCGCGCACCGGAGCGGTTTCTCTGGGAACCGCACTGGCTGACGAGGTGCTGGATGCTGGCGGCCGCGAAATTCTGGCGCAGCTATATGCGGAAAATGGACACCTCTCAAACGATACTTCGGCGCAGTGGCGGAATAAATAACAGCGCCCGATTTCCCAATGTACGCCAAAAGCTTGCGTGGATTTTCGTGATCCAACTGAGGTTTTTAGGATAAACGCTGTGCCCGCCGCAATCGCATTTTCAGGACATGAGAGCTCATTGCAAAACTCGTGGGCGCGTGAGCGCATTTGTGAATCAAGCGGATTAGAGAGTAGCATGCGTGCAACATAGTAATTGTAACGTTGGAGAGGATTATGCCGAAGGATTCCATGCACGAAGACGCCCTGAACTACCATAGCCAGCCGACACCCGGAAAAATCAGCATTCGGGCCACTAAACCATGCGTAACCCAGCGTGATCTTGCGCTGGCCTACACACCGGGCGTGGCTGTTCCCTGTCTTGAAATCGAGAAGGAGCCCGAACTGGCTTATAAATACACATCCCGGGGAAATCTGGTGGGCGTCATCAGTAACGGCACCGCCGTTCTCGGCTTGGGCAATATTGGTCCGCTGGCGGGCAAACCCGTGATGGAAGGGAAGGGCGTACTGTTCAAACGTTTTGCCGATATTGATGTATTTGACCTCGAAGTGGACGAATCCGACCCCATGGCGCTTGTCGAAACCATTGCCCGGCTGGAACCCACCTTTGGCGGTATCAATCTGGAAGACATCAAGGCGCCGGAATGTTTCATCGTCGAGGCGGAACTGAAGAAACGAATGAATATTCCCGTGCTGCATGACGACCAACATGGCACCGCCGTAATTTTAGCCGCCGGTTTCATCAATGCCCTGCGATTACAGGACAAGAAGATTGGGGACGTGGCCATCGTTTGCCTGGGCGCGGGCGCGGCAGGCTTTGCCTGCATGAAACTGCTTGAGGAGTTGGGAGCAAAGCGGGAAAACATCCTGTTTCTGGACCGAAAAGGCGTCATCGCCCAGGATCGTGATGAAGAACTGCCGCCACATAAAGCTTATTTTGCCACCGAACGCCCCGAACGCACGCTGGAAGAAGCAATGAAAGGCGCGGATGTATTCGTTGGCTTGTCTAGCGGCAATGTGGTCAAGCCCGAGATGCTCAAATCCATGGCAGATCGCCCGATTGTGTTTGCCATGGCCAATCCTGATCCGGAAATCGCTTATGATCTGGCTATGTCCACGCGCAGGGATTTAATCATGGCGACAGGCCGTTCGGATCACCCCAATCAGGTCAACAATGTGCTGGGCTTCCCCTTCCTGTTTCGGGGCGCACTGGATGCCCGCGCCACTACTTTCAACGAGGAAATGAAGGTCGCGGCGGTCCATGCCCTGGCGGATCTGGCGCGGCAGGAGGTGCCGGACAGCGTACTCAAGGCGTACGGCAGTGAATATTTGCGGTTCGGTCCGGGATATATTCTTCCCAAACCCTTCGACCCGCGACTGATTGAGGTGGTGCCCGCTGCCGTGGCCAAAGCGGCGACCGACAGCGGCGTGGCCAAGTGTCCGATCACCAACATCAAGGCGTACCGGCAGGAACTGGCGGCACGTATTGACTGCTCCAGTCTGTTCATGCGCTGGATTATGGACAAAGCCAGGGCGAATCCCCTGCGCATGACCTTACCCGAGGGAGAGGATGCCACCGTAATCCGCGCCGCGGCGCTCATGCATGAACAGGGAATCGCCCATCCGATTCTCATCGGATGCAAAGAACGTATTGAGGCTGCCATCCGGGAAATGGACATTGACCCCGATGGCATTGAGATACTTGATCCCGCCAATGAAGATGCCCGTTTTTCGAGTCTGGTGGACGCCTACTATTTTGACCGTAATCGCAACGGCGTATTGCGTCAGGATGCACTTCTCACACTTCGCCACGATACCAATGTGCTGGCCGCCATGATGGTCAAACAGGGATTCGCGGATGGCATGCTTTCAGGCCGCACCGCCCATTATCCCAGCGTGCTTCGCCCTGTTCTACAGGTGCTGGGTCATGATGCCGGGGGCCATCATCACCGCGTTTATGGCTTATATATGATCGTGATGGAAAAAGGCGCCTATTTTCTCGGTGACACATCCGTCAATGTTGACATGGATGCCGAACAACTGGCGGAACTGGCCGTATTATCCGCTGAAACTGCCGCGGCATTGGGCTTTGAACCGCGTGTGGCCATGCTTTCATTTTCCAATTTTGGCAGTGCGCCACACAGGGAATCAAAAAAAGTCGCTGAAGCGGTGAGCATCCTGCATCACAATCATCCTGACCTGATCGTGGATGGCGAAATGCAGGCTGACACTGCCATCAACCCGGAACTGCTTGGGCAATATCCTTTTGCCAGACTCAAAGACTCCGCCAATGTGTTGATATTCCCGACCATGCAAGCCGGCAATATTTCTTACAAGTTATTGCGGGATCTGGGTGGTGGAACAGCCATCGGTCCCATCCTGCTGGGTCTTCCCAGGCAAGCGCATGTCCTGCAAACCGGTGCCAGCGTGGATGACATCATCAACATTGCCGCCATTGCGGCGGCACGGGCTGCGGACTAGCTCTGCCCTTTACCCACAAATAAAGCCGAAAAGAAAACGGTTTTTCCATAGGGTTGCTGAATGCGTATGTGAACATTTTAAGTTCCATAATGCACATGGCAACCGCAAGTAGATAATTGCATGAAAGCACTGCGTGATCTTGAGCAAGCTCATGGCTTTGTTCTCCCTGCGCCACGATTTACAGGCAAGAGAAAAAGGAGTGTCAGGCGGTTGGGGCAAGCGGTTGCTCTTGCTGTCGGCGTTCCGGCAAAGACATTTCTAAAGCCGCATCGGCAGCGCACCATTGAGCGGATGCGACATGAACAGAAGGTTCTGTGCATTCAGGATGGAACGGATCTGAACTTTAATTCACTGGCGCAGTGTAAAGACCTCGGGGTAATCGGCACAAACCAGACCGGCGCATCGAGTAAGGGCTTACACTTACACTCCACCTTTGTGGTGAACACTGATGGACTGCCACTTGGCGTGTTGCGTGCCGATTGCAATGCCCCGCAGGCAAAAAGTGAGCGTTCATCTCCGCAAGACAAACGACGGGTGCTCAATGCCTATGCATTAAAAAAAAGTTCCCAGACCATGTCTGCTCGGTGATGCGGTTCGGTTGATTGCAGCCATGGGAGGACATCTTGGCCGAAAACACGATCCTGAACCCGGATATCAAGTGATGTGGCAAGGCTACGCTTACCTTCAATTGATGTGCGAAGGCTTCAAACTTGCAGAAAATCCCTATGGGCGAAATACTTGTGGATAAAGGGCAGGACTAGCCCGGATTGTTCATGCATAATCCGGACTGGAAATCAGAATGGCGAACAAGACTCTTAACCTCGACGCGGAACTCTATGCCTATGTGCTGGATGTAGGGCTACGTGAGCCGGAAGTGTTGCGTCATCTGCGTGAAGCGACCGAAAGGGAAGATATGTCCGTCATGCGCTCCGCGCCGGAGCAAGGGCAGTTCATGGCGATGTTGCTCAAACTGACGGGAGCAAAACGCGTGCTGGAGATCGGTACATATACAGGCTACGGCACGCTATGGATGGCGCTGTCGCTACCGCATGATGGCGAAATCATCACCTGCGATGTCTCCGAACGCTGGACCGCGGTCGCTCACAAATTCTGGGAAAAGGCCGGGGTGTCGGACAAGGTGCATCTCAAACTTCGGCCAGCGCTGAAAACGTTGGATGCGATGCTGGCCGCAGGCAAACAAGGCAGCTTCGATTTTGCCTTCATTGATGCGGACAAAATAAATTATAATGAGTACTACGAAGCTTGCCTGAAACTCATCCGTTCCGGCGGATTGATCTGCGTGGACAACACGCTCTGGGGTGGAAGCGTAATCAACCCGGCCAAACACGATGCCGATACCGTGGCGATTCGTGTCTTCAATGCCGCACTGAAAGAAGATGACCGTATTGAGCTTTCAATGCTGCCCATCGCAGATGGATTAACGCTGGTCAGAAAAAGAAAAATGGTACAATAACAGACCGCAATAGTTGAGAGAGGAAGGGCCTGCCGTTTGTCGCCTCCTGTTCAGAAACGATTTGGACGGACGATAGCGTCCGGTGGTTCAAGCAGCAGATGCCTCCCCCATGGCCAGCGCGCTCCCCTGGCGGATGCGGTGGCGATCAACTTCCAGCGAGCGGTTTAGGAGCTGTAAACAAATAACATAGCCGTTATTTGTTTACAGCTCCTTAATCGCCCTTACCGATCCTCAACAGGGACATAATGCGCGCCATGTTCTCCCACATAAATCTGAATGGGCCGATAGATGCGGTTATGAGGCAACATCTCCCGCCAGTGCGCCAGCCAACCGACCACACGGGCAATGGCAAAGATCGGCGTAAATAAATCCGTCTCAATACCCAGCTTGCGGTAAACAATACCGGAATAAAAATCTACGTTCGGACATATGCCCTTGGCGCCCAACGTGTTTTTGGATAATTCTTCAATACGGCGGGCGATGGCATACGTCGGATCCTCTCCATATTTCCTTATTAAATCACCGTACAGCTTTTGTAACAGTGTTGCCCGCGGATCCTTTGCTTTGTATACGCGGTGCCCGAGTCCCGCAATTTTTTCCTTATTTTTCAATTTTCCGTTCAAATAAGCTTCGGCATTTTCAACCGAACCAATTTCATCAAGCATTTCGAGTACTTCCTCGTTAGCCCCGCCGTGCAATGGCCCCGACAGCGTGCCGATGGCCGAACTAATCACCGTATAGGGATCAGCCAAAGTGGATCCGGTCACCATAGCGGAGAATGTACTGGCATTCAGGGTATGTTCGGCATGCACAATCAGCGCCATATCCATAATGCGCTCCAGCAAGGGTTCCGGCTCCTTACCTGTTAACATGTACAGAAAGTTGGCTGCATGCGTCAAATCATCCCGAGGTGAAATGGGATCATCTCCCCGGCGCATGCGTGCGTGGGCCGCAACCAGGGTCGGTATTTTTGCAATCAGCCGAATGCTGGAAAGATGCACCATATCTTCATCGACATGTTTCGTGTCAAGGTCCTGCTCAACAGGGTAGAACATCCCCAGGGCGGCCACGCTGGCCTGCAATGCATCCATCGGGTGAGCAGACTCCGGAAAACATTTGATCATATCACGGATGCTGTATTTGATGCGCCGGTGTTGCTGTAATTCATCCGTAAAAGATACCAATTGATCGGGTTTTGGCAGATACCCGTACAACAGCAAGAAGCATATTTCCTCAAAGTTGCTGCGTTCGGCAAGCTCCTCAATATCAATACCACGGTATTCCAGATATCCACGCTTGCCATCCACAAAGGAAATCGCTGATTCGGCAACGGGTATGCCTTCCAGTCCCGGCGCATAACGGGGAATGGAATCGGTTGTTTTTCCTGTTTGTTCAGACATCTGGTTCACTCCGTTAAAAATTGGATTAGTCTGGGCAGCCTATCAAATTCTTGTCACATTGGCTTGTTTATTTCGACAGGGTGATTGGCCGCTCGCGGGCTCTTCGCTTTGGGATACGAAATCTATCGGATGCTCAGGACGATTCCGGCAACTGAATCTTTCGCTTCACATGCCAGAGATAATCTTCATCAGGCCGCATCACCTGATGATGCGGCGGCTTGCGGCTGTGTTTCAGAATAGCCTGGACAATCCATGGCCGGCGCAAGGTGAAGGGCTCAAATTTCTTACGGTCCAGGCGCAGCAAGCGCACGGGCGTGGCAGTCGTAACCTGATAATGTGGGGCATAGCCGCGCAACAGCCCACCCAGATTAATGATGTCTCCGGGAAACATGCTGGTAATATAATGGCCTTCGGCATCATCTTTGCGGATCTGCGCCGGCATGTTGAGTAACAAACAACCGGACTGTATAAGATAGGCGCCATCATGCTCGACCTCCGGTTCAATTAAGATCTCTCCCGGCCCAAGCTCAAGATATTCAAAAGCCAGCGCCATCCTTCTGCGGTCCACGTCATTGACGCATTCAAAAATCGAGTGACGGGACAACACCCGCTCTACCAGGCGTTCCCTGAACATGCGTTCAATACCCATCGCCAGTCGCGCGTCCCCTGCGCACATCATACGAATATCCTTGACGGACACTTCGACCAGTTCGGCGCAGGATCTGGCCACCAGCGTCGCCGCCCGGCGCTGACCCGTGAAATAGCCCAACTCGCCCAGGATGTAAGGAGCGTTTTCATGTCCGGTCAGCATATCCGTATCCGCATAATCCGGCACATGCACTTCAATCTTGCCATCCGTCAGAAACCACACATAGCTGGATGGATCACCCTGTCGACACAAAGTTTCATCCACGTTTAAATGGCGTTTCTTCCCCACCCGCATGAGGTGCTTCGTCACTTCGAGATCATCGGGCGCATTTTCCAGGGTAATGGGATCGTCGCTGACGTCTTCTTCCGCACTTTCCTTTTGCTCCAGATGGAAACGAATCTGGCGAATAAGGCCGTTCACTACCTCGGCCGCGCCATCATCACCGTGAACCTTATATCCGGTCAGCGCGTCTTCGTAGGCGGATAAAGCCTCCGTATAATCCCCCGTGCGTTCGGCGCAGTAAGCAAAACGCAGGGTTACATCAACATCCTTCCTGAATTGCGGCATTTCGCGCAGATTGCGATAGACCTGCTCAGCGGTATCATAATCCCCACTGTGTGCGGCCTTCCTCGCCCGGCGCAGCATCTTCGCGGTTTTCATGCCTGACCACCCAACGGATGCACCCGATTCACCACATCATGCAAACGCGCCCGGGATACATGGGTATAAATTTCGGTAGTGCTGATATTGGCATGTCCAAGAAGCATCTGCACGGCACGCAGGTCCGCGCCATGATTCAATAAATGCGTTGCAAACGCATGCCTCAGCGTGTGCGGTGATGGCCATTGCCGTAACCCGGCACGGGCAGTATGCTGCTTCAATCGTAACCAGAAGTTTTGCCGCGTCATCGCTTTCCCGCCACGTCCCGGGAATAGAAATGGACTGGCCGCCGCCTCCGGAATCTTTCGCCTCTCACGCATCCATTGCACAAGCCATTCCGCGGCCACCTCACCAAACGGGACCAGGCGCTCCTTATCCCCTTTGCCGATCACCCGGACAAGCATGGCCGGGTGATCCACCTGCGAAAATTTCAATGATACCAGTTCGCTCACCCTGAGGCCCGTTGCATATAGCAACTCCAGCATGCACTTGTCCCGCAAACCGGTTGGCGTTGAAATTTCAGGCGCATCCAGCAAACGCTCGACATCATCCTCACCGAGCATTTTTGGCAATGGCCGGCGGCGGCGTTGTGGCGGCAACTGGCGCACTGGATTATCCGATCTCATGCCCTCGGACAGCAGGAATCCGAACCATGTGGACAGGGCGCTACGACGGCGGAACAGGGTTGTATCCTTAAGCCTTCTGCGTCGCAGAGAAACCAGATATTCCATCAGCATGGCTTCAGTGGCATCAAACAGGTTGCATCCCTTCCCCGACAGGAATCGTTGCGCATCCGCGAGATCGGCATGGTAAGATGCCGTGGTGCATGATGACCATCCCCGAAGCATAGCCATCCGCTGTAACAAACCTTCCGCGCGCTCGGTGATGGCGGCTTCCTGATGTGTGTCAGTCAACATGGTCTGAGTATAGTGATATCTGACGGGCTGGCGCAATCATCATGGCAATTTATGAATAATCCGGGTTAAGGGTCCGCCGCGCTCGCCTTAAAACGTTTCATCTGGGCATAGATGCGTGCAGGATATCCGGTGTTGCCCAGTGAACCATTATAGGCAGCCAAAGCCCTGGAGAGATTACCATATCTATCCTTATACACGCGCAGGATGGCGCAGCCATATCGGATGTTGGTCTCGATCTCGAACAGGTTGTCATCTTTTGAACCCAGCTTGTTTTTCCAGAAAGGCATGACCTGCATCAGGCCGCGCGCCCCAACACTGCTGATGGCGAAATGGTCGAACTGCGATTCCACGGCAATCACGGCAAGAATCAGCTCGGGGGAGAGAGAAAAGCGCTGGCTGTAAATATAGACCCAGCGGGCCAACGCCTCCGCCTCCACGGGATTATGCACCCAGGGCTTGATTAGCTGCTGGATATCCTTCTGCCAGACTGCCTGATCAAAGTGCTTCGCAGTATCTTTTTTCGGCGGCTTGAGCATTTGGCGAAGATGCACCTGCTCCTCCGGCTGCATATCGAGAATGCCCGCATTCTGCTCCACGACCTTCAGCGCCGTGGTAGCGTGCGCCATTCGCTGCTTCTGTTCAGGCGTTCCAATCAACCACAATGGCAAAGTCGCCAGAAAGCCTACGATGAGGATTCCGGCCAGAAGCGCCTTGGGAGGAATGCCCCGTAGACGCATTGAAAGTTCTCTGGCGTTCAGACGGGTCTCCTGTCAAATTCAGCATGCACAAAACCTGGAATATCTTCCAAGGGCACTTCTGTTTTTTCCCCACCGCGCACGGCAACTTCAGCTTTGCCGCCGGACAACCCACGATTGCCAAGTATCACCTGTATGGGAATCCCCATCAACTCCGCGTCACGAAATTTCACGCCCGGCCGCTCGTTACGATCATCCCACAGGGCTTCCAGAACGGAGGCATTCAGTTCCTCATATATGCGTCCGCACATCTTTATTACTTCTTCATTTCGGCCCAGCGATATAATGACCACATGAAATGGCGCCAGATGCATCGGCCAGATAATTCCCGCATCGTCATAACATTGTTCAACCACTGCTGCAACCAGACGAGAAATGCCGATGCCATAGCAACCCATCGTGGCCACCGCGCGCTTGCCATCCGCATTCTGAAAGGCAACGTCCATCGGTTCGGAATACTTGCGTCCCAGTTCAAACACATGCCCCACCTCGATGCCGCGACTGAAGTCGATGGCGCTGCCGCATTCCGGGCAGGAATCACCCCTTCCACACTCACGCACATCCGCATACGCGGCATCCGGAACATCGCGCGCCATGCTCAGACCGATCATATGCGCATCCCTTTCGTTGGCCCCTGCAGTCAATCCTACCGCAAACCTCAATGTTTCATCGGCGAACACTCCGGCTTTCAAACCCCGGGGCCCCACATAACCCGCCACTCCGCCTATAGCCTCAATATCCTCGTCCGCGGCCATCACCAGCTCATCCGCATCCAGCAAATGCGTGAGTTTGACCTCCTGCACCTGATCGTCGCCACGCACGCATACGGCAATAATTTCATCAGGCTTATCAACATATTTTACTCGGTAAACCAACGTTTTCACCAAAAGTGCCTTCTCCACATGGAGGAACTCAGCCACATCCCCCACCGCCGTCACTCCCGGCGTGCTGACGGTCTCCAAATCAGCGCTTTCGGCAGCAGGATTCGTACGGCATGACGCTGCCATTTCCACATTAGCGGCATAATCGCAGGATACGCAATGCGCAATCACATCCTCGCCCGAGTCCGCCAGAACATGAAATTCGTGGGAACGCCGCCCGCCAATCGAACCCGTATCCGCCTGCACCGCACGGAATTTCAAGCCAAGACGCGTAAAGATGCGCGTGTAGGCATCGAACATATTCTGATACTCGCATCTCAAATCATCTTCATCCGTATGAAAGGAATAGGCATCCTTCATGATAAATTCGCGCCCGCGCATCAATCCGAAACGAGGGCGCACCTCATCGCGGAACTTAGGTTGAATCTGATATAGATTCATCGGCAATTGTTTGTAGGAACGCAATTCCCGACGTACCAGATCGCACACGACTTCTTCATGCGTCGGCCCAAGACATGATTCGTGATTGTGACGATCAGTAATACGTAACAATTCGCGTCCGTATTTATCCCAGCGCCCGGACTGCCGCCATAGTTCAGCGGGTTGCACCATGGGCATCAGGATTTCCTGCGCCCCGGCGCGGTTCATCTCCTCCCGCACAACAGCCTCAATCTTGCGCAATACACGCAACCCCAAAGGCAGAAAATCATACACGCCGGATGTGACGCGCCGTATAAATCCGGCCCGCAGCAATAACTTGTGGGATATAACTTCGGCATCCGCCGGATCATCCCGCAACGTTGGTGAAAAAAATTTAGTCATGTGCATAGTGTGGAAGCATAGCGTTCCGCTGACATACGCGGTAGTCCGGGCTAATTTATTTCCTTCATATCCGGCGGTCTGCTTTATCGTGGACGAAAGGCGCTGATCACAAAGTGACGATTACCCGCGCACCAAGCTGAAACGCTTGATGGAGGGCAAGAAAAAAGCCCGCAAACACAGGGCTTGCGGGCTTCGATCCATTACTTTTTACTGCAACAACTATGGCAGGACGTTTTACATCATACCGCCCATACCGCCCATGCCACCCATATCGCCGCCGCCGGAAGCAGGCGCTGGCTCAGGTTTCGGCAGTTCAGCCACCATGGCCTCGGTGGTGATTAGCAGACCAGCGATGGAGGCCGCATTCTGCAATGCATAACGCACCACCTTGGTCGGGTCAATCACGCCCTGTTCTACGAGGTTGCCGTACTCCTCGGTCGCCGCGTTGTAACCAAAATCGGCTTCCTTGTTGTTTTCAACCTTGTTGACCACGACGGATGCTTCATCACCGCAGTTGACCACAATCTGACGCAACGGCTCTTCCACGGCACGGCACACGGCCATAATGCCCACTTCCTGGTCGTGGTTGTCGCTCTTCAGTCCGCGCAGCGCCTTGCGGGCCCGGATCAGAGCCACGCCGCCGCCCGCTACGATGCCTTCTTCCACAGCAGCGCGAGTCGCATGCAATGCATCGTCCACGCGATCCTTTTTCTCCTTCATGGCCACTTCCGTTGCCGCACCGACCTTGATAACCGCCACACCGCCAGCCAGCTTGGCCAGACGTTCCTGGAGCTTCTCCTTGTCGTAATCGGAGGTGGTCTCCTCGATCTGCCTGCGAATTTGCGACACCCGGCCTTCAATATCGGCCTTGGAGCCCGCACCATTCACAATGGTTGTGGTGTCCTTGGTGATCTTGACGTTAACCGCGGAACCCAGATCATCAATGGTAACGTTCTCCAGCTTCAGCCCCAGTTCCTCGGAAATCACCTTGCCGCCGGTCAGGATGGCCATGTCTTCGAGCATGGCCTTGCGGCGATCCCCGAAGCCCGGCGCCTTGACAGCAGCCACGTTCACTACGCCACGCACCTTGTTCACAACCAGCGTAGCCAGCGCTTCGCCTTCGATGTCCTCGGCAATAATCAGCAGCGGCTTGCCGGAACGCGCCACTGTCTCCAGCACAGGCAGAAGATCGCGCATAGAGGAAATTTTCTTCTCATGCAGAAGAATATAAGGATCCTGAACATTCGCTTCCATGCGCTCGGTATCGGTGACGAAGTACGGCGACAAATAGCCACGATCGAACTGCATGCCTTCAACCACATCCAGTTCCGTTTCCAGGCCCTTGGCCTCTTCCACGGTGATGACGCCTTCCTGGCCGACCTTATCCATCGCATCGGCAATAATCTGGCCGATTTCAGGATCGCCGTTGGCCGAAATGGTACCGACCTGAGCAATTTCTTCCTGATTCTTGACCTCTTTGGAAAGTTTCTCCAATTGCGCAACGACGGCATCCACAGCCTTGTCAACGCCGCGCTTGACATCCATTGGATTCATACCGGCCGCTACCGCCTTGACGCCTTCCCTGGCAATGGACTGAGCCAGCACCGTAGCGGTCGTCGTGCCATCGCCGGCGACATCGGCGGTCTTGGATGCGACTTCCTTGACCATTTGCGCGCCCATGTTCTCAAACTTGTTCTCCAGCTCGATTTCCTTGGCGACGGTTACGCCATCCTTGGTAATGGTCGGGGCGCCCCATGATTTGTCGAGCACTACATTGCGGCCCTTCGGACCCAATGTAACCTTTACAGCGTCGGCCAGTCTGTTGACGCCATGCATCATCTGCGAGCGTGCATCTTCACCGAAACGAATGTCTTTTGCTGCCATTCTACTTTCTCCTTGTTTTCCTTGGTTATTCTTTCTTTGATTATTCGATTACGCCGAGGATATCATCCTCGCGCATTATCAACACTTCTCCGCCGTCGAGCTTGATCTCGGTACCGGCATATTTGGAAAAAATGACCTTGTCGCCAGCCTTGACGTCCAGCGGGCGCACATCGCCATTCTCCAGAATTTTGCCTTTTCCAGCGGCTACAACTTCACCCTGAACCGGCTTTTCCTTGGCCGTATCCGGGATGATGATACCTCCGGTGGACTTCTCTTCCTCGTCCAGACGGCGGACGATCACACGATCATGTAAAGGACGAACCTTTGTTGCCATCGTTGCTACTCCTTATGCTTTTATTGTCGGAATAAGTTTATGGGGTCGGCTATTGTCTGATTCAACCCCTTTCGGAAAAGTTCTTAGCCTGACGTTTCAGCCGCCTGCGAGTTTAACCTTGTGCCCTTCCTGTTCGAGCAGGCGTAACAGTTTATCTCGATGATCCCCCTGAATCTCAAGGGCGCCGTTTTTGATGGCGCCGCCAGTGCCAAGCACCCCCTTCAGATGCTTGAGAAGCAGCTTCAATGCGCTCTCGGGCAATATCAGCCCATCAATCACGCATACCGTTTTCCCTCCCCGGCCCTTCACTTCCCGACGGATGCGCACGCCCTGTTTAGCTGGACTCTTGGCGCTTGACGCCCGCGGCTTCGATTTCTTCTTACCCTTGCTACGCATCGGTTTGTCAAGTTGCCCATATTGGGTGGAGTAAACCAGCCTGTCACTGTCCGCCGCCATCTCTATCCTCCTCCATCGTTTGTAACTGGCCCCTGTTTTTTGCCCTACCTTCTCCGTGGCGTGATATCTATGGGAAACCTACTACGTGGCGGGGAAACAGTCCAAAGCACTCTGATTAATCTGGAGAGCCAATTGCAAAACTCATGAGCGGCGATCAGCTTCCCGGAGTTTTGCAATTGGCTCTGGATATTCGACATAAGGATCATTATATGCGGATGGCGCATTCATAGATCCGGGCAGTATGGAAGCGGCGCGCGAAAGAGTTCACCATGGCAAAACTTTCGC
>CAYOUW010000036.1:0-17050 GCA_964407235.1 uncultured Zetaproteobacteria bacterium
GTACGCACGGTGGTGTGGGAGGGGGAGTCAGCAATGGCTCTTCCTACCCGATGCTGGAGAATGTTTTTTCATGGGAAAATATTATATTATATTTTCAATGTAAATCAACCGGTTACATGAATTTTATGAAAATAAATTGTGCGGTTATACTTTTCGGCTAGGCTCGAGCTAAACAATATAATAGGTTCCAGCAGGTTGGCGCTAACGAATCGGCTATCCGATGCGTTGGCCACCATGATTGCCGTTAATCCTGATAGCCAGACACTGAAACAGCTTCCAGTGCTGGAGTATTTTCGAGGCGCTCTGGAACCGATTAGCGGTGAAGAGTTTGTCGCAGCATGCAAACTATGAGGCTATCTGAAGGAGCGGGTTTATTCAGGCATCTTCGAAGATGGCCCACCCTTGAAAAGCAGAGCTTGAATAAGGGGCATCTGAACGGGAGAGAAATAATGGGTAGCACTGTATTGGATTTAAGGGAAGTGAGAGATGACTTCGACTATTTAATCATGGATGACCGGTATTGTACTTTTGAGGAAGAGGATGAATCGACGGAATTGAGGCTTGCTATCTCGTGGGGCATAAATTTAACTGCCAGGATGAACCATGACATCTTGCGAATGAGGCACGTGGAAAACCCACAGTTTCATAGCAGACTGTCGGACTTGGGTCTGTAGCGATCAGGTGGGGATGGGTTAACGAAATGTGTCTGATTATTAGTTTGCAGATTGGCCATTGAAAATGGCGGCGTCTATGCCAGGTGACAGCACAGGGAAAGATAATCCAATCCAGCGGGTTATTGATGCCATTGCTAAGGCAAAGGGGTTGCGACCGGGCTTCAAGTGTTTCCTTGACTGTAATCAGAATGATATTGAGGCACTTGCAAAGCACATTATCGAATACATCAAAGACACATCCAAGAAAGCGCCTTTGCTTATCAGAATGCCGTTTGGTAAGAAAGAAAAGGTGGCATATCAGCCGTGGATTACGCTGCTGGAATCAGTGATGAAGAAAACCCGCACAGGCATTATCGCTGAACTCGATGAAGTTATTCCGGAAATCCTGAAGTATACTCATGTATCACCACAGCCGCTTGCGAATGCTCATAAAGCTGCCTTATCTCCCCCCGTAGTATCAGAGATAAGCTCTTCGGGAGGTGTAAAGAAAGCCCGAGAAAATCTATTCCCCATGATAAGATTAGAACCATTGGCTGAATCATCTTATTCCCCGGCATTTTCTCATCTCACTGGCGGTCTTCGGCCTTTGTTGATTGTCCTGGACGATTACAGCAATTATCTCAGCTTCAAGGATGATTTTTTTGAACTGGTCGATGACGCTGTTATCAAAAAAGAAGCTCCCCGGTTTGACTGTGATGAAAGCACACTAAAAATGGCGCTGGGAGGATACTGTGGGATGCTCAACAATCTTGCTATTTCCTATGAAATACAGATGCCCATGATGTGGCTTGAAGAAGGAAAGGGTGCGGGCTTTGGGCAATTGGCGACAGTGCTGCCCATGGCAAAACTGGAGGAGATGCGCCCTCGTATCGCTGCGTTTATTGTTGATTTGGAGTGGCGACCTCTTTTGCCGGATACTGAAGAAAAAAACAGTGACAGTTCCGACGCTGAACAACAAAGCAATGACTGGCGGCACATGGGACATGTTGCACTTAACTTCCTTTCCCGCCGTTTTCCCGAAATTCCGTCTTTCATCTACACAGGTGATTGGGAGTTGCGCAATCTTCAGGATGGGCTTGTTTTTGGCGCCGAGTGGTGTTTCAGAAAGTGGGAGTCGCATCATCCTCTTTCCGTGAGTGAGGAGGGTGATCCCCTGAATATCTTCAGCCTACAGCAGCATCTGATAACCGCTGCGGAATCCCGCTATCAGGCCTTCAGTGAAACACCATTCCCGGCCCAATTGCAGATTATTCCTTCCGAAGATGCGTCCAAAGACTTTCTCAAGGAGATGAAAATACGTCTGCCTTTGGAAAGGGATGTACTTGGCCAGGATTTGCAGAATCTGATGGCAACACTATTCCCCGGCGATGATGAGGTGTGCCCTGTCAAGGTGTTCGGGGCTGGTAAATCGAAGGCGCAGGCTACATTTGTTGCGCGCCCTTCCCGCAACGGTTTGCAGTTTGCACCACGATTTATGAAGGCGGCGCCGTGGTTTGAAATTCAGCGCGAATACCTGGCCTTCCAGCGCGTTATCAGGCCGCGACTGGGAAGCTATGTGGCAAATATCGTGGATCGCCCTGTTCTGGCCGGAGGTCTTGCAGGCGAAATGCCATTGGGTGCCCTGGTTTATTCCTTGGCCGGCCTGCCGGAAGGGTATGAGGATTTGAAGCCGCTGGATGAGTTGATCAAGGGGTTATGCCATGGAGACTCCGATGTCTGCAAGGTGAAGACCCGGTTGCAGGAGACTCTGCAAGATGTGCTGCGGCCGCTTTACGGTGCAAAGGATGGTGAATTTACCACAAAGAAGAAGCCTTTGTGGGCCTGGCTGGGCGAGGTGTTGCCGCCAGCATTTACCGGTGTGCTGGTTCCGCTTGTGGACTCAGAAACTGGCGTGAAGAAATCAGATGCTACTGTAAAATCGCGTAAGCAGGGGGGGTTGAAGGATTCGACTGCATGGTTGATGGCTGCACGCGATACCGCTGATCTCCGGGACAAGGCTTGCAGTGATGAAATATCTCCATGGAATTATGGAAAAGAAAAATGCATTACACTATCCGGTTTTATTTTGCTGGAGGCTGCGTGGGACAATGATTCGGACACAGGTGAGATCACGCTGGCCCATCCCGACCTGGGCTGGCGCATTCGCCTGAGAGGAAAGGCGGATGATATTCGACGCCGTTTCGGCGCTATCTGGGCGCGTCCCGGTATGCCGGTGGATGTCGTTGTCTGTATTGAAAAGAAGAACAGGGAAACCGAAAAGATCGAGCAGAAGCTGCAAGCTGCCTTCACAAGCGTAGGGATCAAAAAGAAAAACGCCTCGTGGTTGAAGCCGTTCGAGGAAGCGTCTGGCCGGGAGAAATTACCCAACCCCTTCGACCTGTTCGGAGAGAATGGGATGCCTTTCTCATTTACCATTCCGGCCCATGAAGCGCCAATCCATGGCGACCTGAATCTGCACAACATCCTGTTTTCCGGCGATTCCGGCCCCGGCTGGTTGATCGATTTCGACCGGGCGAATCTGCATGGCATGCCCGCCTTCGACCTGGCCAAACTGGAAGCGGAAATATGGCACCATCACCTGTTCCCCCTGCTGAAGGACATTGCTTCCGGTGCGGATGACGAGAACGAAGGCTGCCTGAAGTTATTAAATGCGGCGCTGACGGCAGCGGATGCAGAATGCTCCGGCGAGATGTTTACCACGCTGGTGCGCACGAAAAAGATCGTGAACGAGGCTACGAATGGCCTGCTGCTGCCTGTCTGCAACTTGCTTGATGTGATTGACATGGTGCGTGAATTTGGGCGCAAGAAGCTGAAACTGGACGATGCGGAATGCCGCTGGGCGCTGGCATCCTATCTCTTTACAGCGACGAAATTCGCGGGCGGCGATAAGCCATGGCGTGCTATTTTATCCTTTTTCGCTTCTGCATGGCGTTTGTCCGAAGTGGCGCCGGATCTGGCAACAAAGCATGACACTGTGTTTGACGCTCTGAGGGGCGGTGAGTTGAAGGCGGCAGATCCTCGCAAGGTAGATGGCCTGTTGATCCGGATGTCACAGTCATCAAGCCGTCTCAATGTTTTTACCAGAGACATGGCGGCAATTCAGAATGTGCCCAAGGTTGAGTGGGGCAAGGGTACCAAGTGCTGGGATTTGGCTTCCACCGGTTCTGTCGCGAATATCACACCTATCTTCGGTTACCTGTGGTTGATGGTGAAGGCTCATGAGAAAAAAGAAGGAACCATATTCAGAGTCGTAGTTCCAAAGATTTCCTCTCGTGGAGCAAGCTGCGGCACAATAGATACTCTTGAAGCCGGAGGCTTAAACTTTCCTGTCGAGCCAGGAGCAATCAAGAACGCATGTGAAAGTAGAGGCGGTGTGCTATGCAGCCAACACAAGGACTTAACGCCGGTGGACAAGGCTCTGATGAAACGGCGAAAAGAGACCAATACCATGAAAAATGTGGCGCTGGTTTATGCCTCAATTATGGCGAAAAAAATCGCCATGGGCTGCACGCACGCTATCATTGATGTAAAAGTAGGCAGGGATACGAAGATACTGGCGCCATGGATGAGCAAGGATGAAAACAAAAGCTGGTGGGATAATGGGAATAATACATCCCTGATTCGGGATGATATGTGCAGCAAATTTATGAATGTCTTAAAGTCAAAGAACATGCTCGGGATCAGAGCACAGGTGAAACCCCAAAAAGAAGAACTCTGGGTGACGCAGAATTGCAGATGGAATAAAACATTATCGACATTGGAAGAAGTGCGCTGGTTTTTCACCAATGCAGACGTACCCCAGTGCCGTGCCATTGGTCGCCAACTCATCCTCCTGCATCTCGATGATCTGATCCTTGGCACTTATAGTGATCCTCTTTTAGGTGTATCAGTTTCAAATAATGGAAAGCGTTCATTTGCACCAGCAGAGAACGAATATTGCAAACTTTACTTGGAGCGGTTGCCGGGAATTTGCAACATCTCAAATTCTGATCAATTGCGAGAGAAATTAACAGATCAATGGCGGTTGTTGAAAAATCAGTTGCCATTGCTGGATAGGTTTGTGGCAAAGCGTTTATTCAATGAACTGAATAGCCGTCGAAATAACGAAGAGGATCACAAAGAACGCAAGTTTCTTGAATCTGGTGAATTCGGGAAGGGGCTAGAGTTTGACGACGGGATGGACTTAAAGGTCATGACGCTGGGCCTTAAGCCCTACCAACTCTCGGCTGCTGCTGGCCAACAGGTGAAGCGTATTGATGCATGGGAATTGGATTCTTTCTTTGACAGATTGTGCGGAGATGAAACTTACGATCCTGAAGTAGGCATTTATCTGCATCGTCTACCCGGAGAAAGGGTTGTTAATCCCGGTAGCGATCCGTTTATATCAATCTTCTTCCGACCATCGCGCACCCCCGAAGCTGACGTGTTGTCATGGGCCAGAACGTTCCTGAGCCAACATATTGAACTGGGAGACGAGACATGACCGGACAAGCACGCGACAGGACGCATCTAAGCTTCATTGTTATCCAGTGCGGCAAAGGGGGTAAATCCCGCTATCTGTTGCAGTGCAACAAACATCTGAAAGGCGAGAATTTTCTCGGCGGGCGTGTTGATGACGGCGAATCCCCCCAGCAGGCGACTCTGCGTGAGTTGCAGGAAGAAATCGGCAATAAAGAGTTAAGCGAGCGCTGGGGCATAAAAATTGACGGGGAAGTGCCCGAACCAGAATGGCAGGCCATTGAGTCATGCATTCAGCCGCTTGGCGACCCCATGAAAGATTATGCTTTTCGGCTACCCTTCTTTTCCCTGCGGGCTGAACGCGAAGGAAGGCCAGCCGAGCGCCTGGCCGATCTCCACTTCTTCCATCTGCAACTGGATGCGGAGAGGCATCCGGGATTGATCAGCAGGCTGGACGCCCTGGCCGATGCCGAAATCCCCAATGAGGAAAAATGTGAAGGTTTTGCAGGCAAAATACTTTGCCGCTGGTTGTCCGTTGATGAACTGATCCGGCTCGGCTGGGAGAATCCTGTCAATCCGTTTATCCGCTTCATCCTCAAGCAGGAGATTATCCCGGCGGGATTGAAAGACCGTAAATCAATCCCCTACAGGTTTGATGCCCCGGCCTTCGAGGCGGCACTGCAATATCGCCTGGAAGCCTTGCTGCGCCCGCTTCTCGATCTGAAAGGGGAGCACGCCCTGGACGTGCATGTCATCCCTCCCGTTGCAGGGGATGTAAGCCAGTGCCTGCGCATGAATCTGGCCCTGGAAGCCACAATCGAAATTCGCTGGAGTGGTAGCAGCGATGTCATCTCCATGAAGCTTCCTTACCCGTGGGAGGGTGTGTTTATTCTTCCAGGCAGGGAAAAAGCGGCGCGCTGGATATGGCATCCATGGCTGGTGGATCAGCCCGGTGTGCATGTGCTGCGCCATCCGGAGAAAAAGGAAAAGACGGCTTCCGATCCGGATGATGAGCGGTCGCTTTTCATGCGGCTTTCCGTTCCAGGAGGTCACTATGTAGAGAACCGCATTGATCCCGACAAATCCGGGAACAGGAAAAAAATTACCGTCAAGCCATCCGGAAAACAGAGGTTAGAGAAGTTTGTTTTCTCGCCGGACATGATGGACACCGCTGGATGGCAGGTCTTTCGTGGCAGCCAACTGATTTCTTTGGCCCGGAAATGGGTTGAGGAGAAATACATGGCTGACAACATCGAAAGCATCGCGCTGGATGGCCAGGATATGGGTTACCAGCGGTTGTACACTTACAGCGCTTCCCTGCTGGATCGGCTGCTGGATACTATCTTGCGGCAAATCCTGAACGCGGGTGAAGCACCTGATCGGAAACAGGTGAGGCAGTTGTTGCTGGAAAAGAAAGATTGCAGCCCCGCCATGGAATATCTACAAGCAATGGTATGGCAAGGACTATACCGGGCGAGGCAGGAACTTGAGGCCGTGGCGATCTGTCCGGAAAGGTGGCGGAAACGAGGCAGGTTGCACTATTTCGACCCATTGAACGGACTGGATGCCATTCGGAAACTCACTGCAGTCAATCGTTATGCCGGTGGTAGCGAACAGTTGGCTCATTATCCCGCAGCTTTCCGGCAGAACCACAAGAGCTTCCGGGGCGTGTTCTGCCCCGTGGATACGCCCGAATCGAAGATGGTCGGCATTACGCTGCATCTGGCCCGAGGCGTGCGAACCAATACTGAAGGCTTCCTGTTTCCTGCTACGGAGAAAGCCCCTGACAGGGACCTGGGTTGGGCGTCCAGCATGGTCCCGTTTTACCATCATAACGATGGCGCGCGCAACATGATGGGTGGCAAGAATCTGTGCCAGGCCGTGCCGTTGGAAGATGCCACGGCGCCAGTCGTAGCCACCGGCCATGAACTGTTGATCAGGCCGCTGCTGGAACCGCTATCGGATAGCGGCATCCTGAAAGCCGATGCTGCGTCCATCTGCGATGGCAGAGATATGCTGATCGCCTATATGCCTTTTAACGGTCTGAACTTCGAGGATGCCATCGTCGCCAATCACGACATTTCGGACAAAGGCTTGCTTGACTGGGGCAGCCGCGAGACATTTCAATCTTATATCAGGCCCGGCTGGGAACCCTGTGAACCTGATGCGAGTGCACTGGATACCATGGAGAGGGCATTTCATCGCTCCGGCCTGCTGTTTGATGCAAATGGCAGAAGACATTGTGAAGCACTGGTGGGTTCCGGCGCTCATCTCGCATGGTTCAAGAACGTCGGAAACGGGCAAATCGCGCCCGTGTGTTTTGAAGGCGAAGCGGGCAAACTGACTGGGATAGACTATAAAGAACCTGCCTCGCCATTACTTGGCGGGTACCTGCACTATTCAGTTCAACGATTTTTGCCGTTTGGGTTGGGTGACAAGCTTACGGGCAGGCATGGCAACAAGGGCGTGATCTCCGTCCTGTTGGCACCCGAGAAGATGCCACGCTTGCCGGATGACGAACGGCTGCCGGAGTCCTTGCGTGGCCGTGCCGTGGATCTTGTCCTGAATCCGCACGGCGTGATTTCCCGCATGAATCTCGGCCAGCTTATCGAAACGCATTACGGGCTGTTGCAATTGCTCGATCCTGCATGGCCGATATCTCCGGAAGTGGGCCGGGCATTTTCGAGCATCAATCATCTCGATGCTCTCACAGACGCCTTTAAGAGGCTCTCTGAACAATTTCCCGTCGATGCCTGTGGCAGGATGTTTCTTACCCTTCCGGATGGCAGCCAGACCAAAGCGCCGGTTGTGGTCGGAACGCAACGTATATTCAGGCTCAAACATGCACCCGTGCTGAAGGCGCAGGCACGGCGCGGAGGGCCCGGATTCCGCTATAATGCGATCACTGGACAGCCTGTGGGCGGCAGGCGGCGTGGTGGTGGTCAGCGATTGGGGGAGATGGAGATCTGGGCTCTGGCCGCTCATCAGGCTGATCAGCTTTTATCGGGGGTGCTGGGGGAAAAGTCCAATCCTGAACTTATTCAATCCGGTCCCGGTCAGAGCTTTGCCGCCATTCGCGAACACCTGTATGCAGTGGGCATCGATTTGTGCGACGACGCTGGCAAGTTTCGGTTGGGCTGGCTGGATACGGATACGATTCACGGCATTTGTAGCGGTCGGGAGGTAAAGTCGAATGCGACTTGGCAGCGTACGGTTACGGCGCATTTCAGTTGTCCGAAATGTGGCTGGGCCATATTTGGTGGTAAGCCCGCTCAAGGCACGGGTGATCCGCAAAGGGGCAGCCAGAAGCTGACCATTTCCGATATATTCGCCCATTTCGACTATGAGATCGTGGGTCTTGACCCCAATGCGCATCCTGATGGTTTCCACATACTCCAGCCATCGACGGGCTCTGTGAATGCCAGGGCCTGCATCGTCGTGATCAAGAATAATCACCGCAAAACCGTGCTGTTCGAAGTAGCGCGCACAAAGACGCAGATCAAGCTGAAATTCCAGTTCAACAGAGGCAAGGAATTTGCGGCCTATATACAGTGGCGGCATGATTCCTTTGATTTTTTAAGCATACTCCCGGACATGGAGATATCCTGCTCCAGGGAACACTTTACCACTTGCCTTGAGCCGGGTGACGCCCTGGCATCCTGGATGCCGGTGCCGGGTGGACTTTATGATCCTGAACTGTTCGGTGA
This sequence comes from uncultured Zetaproteobacteria bacterium, assembly GCA_964407235.1. Classification (GTDB taxonomy): domain Bacteria; phylum Pseudomonadota; class Zetaproteobacteria; order Mariprofundales; family Mariprofundaceae; genus JAUZQZ01. The sequence continues at coordinate 8,840 of CAYOUW010000036.1, forward strand.
CCTGGATCTGAGCAACCCCGAGCTTCGCCGGGCATATATCAATCTTCCACAACCCATTCCCTATCCTGCAAAACTGATACCCAAGCCACTGGACAGGCCGGTCATTGATGGGAGCAAGATTCCACCCACCAAGGCCGTGCTTGTGATGCCGCTTAGATACCGCATGGGTAATGGCCTTCTGGGAAGCACGGACAAACTGACCCTATCCTATGGCGAGCTTGTCCGTTTTTCGGCCAAGGGGCATGAATTGCTTCAGCAGATTGATGCGGAGGCGAATGAAGAAAGCAGAAAGACGCTGGAAGGTGAACTCGGCAAGAATAAGCGGGCAATTCAGACGACTGTACGAAAAATATTTCTTGCCATATGCCATCGTCTAGTGAGTAAATTTGGCCTTATCCGTCGCCATGGTCTGGGGCGGCGGGTGGATCACAGCGCTCGGCTGGTGATTGTTCCCGATCCGGGGCTTGCGTGGAATATGTGTGGATTGCCTGTCATCACGCTGATGGTCTTGTTGGGATCACGCATTGCCGAATGGAAATTGCTGGCTAACTATGAGCATTCCGAAGTTTCTGAGCAGCTCACAGATGCCCGGATGGGCGCACTGAAGGCATCATCTGATGCCAATGTGGATCGTGAAGCGCTGCGCAACGATATACAGGACTGGGTTGCATCGCCTCCATTCTGGGAGGGCACCCACTGGCTGAAGGATGAACTCAGCGATACTCATCTCGACGTGGCACGGGAAATTATTGAAGGCTATCTTGAAGCACACCCCGATATCCGGGTATTGCTCAATCGGGGCCCGTCCCTGCACCGCTACAACATCATGGCCTTCCGGCCCAGGCCGCTGCCTGCTGGTGATGGCCTGGTTTTGAAGATTAACCCGCTGGTGTGCAAAGGTTTTGCCGCCGATTTCGACGGGGATGAGATGGCGATTCATATGCCGCTAACAGACAAAGAGCATGTGGAAGCCGCCAAACTGGAGCCTGCCGCACCGGCCAATCTTGTTTCACTGGCCAACAGGCAGCCGCTGGCGCATTTCGATCAGGATTTTGTGCTCGGGCATTTCCTCATTGGCATGGACAAAAAACAAAGAGAGAAGTTAAGGGAACTGTTCGCGGATCATAGTTGCAATAAATGCCGGAAGATACTTTCCAAGCGGAGGTCGTGGGACAAGAGCCACGGCGAATTGCTGCTTGCGCATCTGTGTGTGTGCCATCCCGGCGAAGCAGAAGAACTGGTTCCGGCATGGATGCGTCTCTGCTTCGATGTGGCAACCAAAGCCGGTGTTTCTTTCGGCCTCCTCGATCTGGCCGCATGCCGCCCTGAACAGCCAAAAATAGATGCGATTCTCGCGGCTTTGGATAAGGGAAAGGACAAGCCGGATGGCGAGGGGCTGGAAGAGATGAACAAACAGCTTGAGGTTGTTACGGGTGATCACATGAAAGGAATCGTGGAGAATAATCAGGGTGTGCCCGGTCCGGGTTTTGGCGCGGCGGCCATGGCATTTAGCGGCGCGCGCGGGAAAAAGCAGGTGCGCCAGCTTGTCAGCGCCCGTGGTCTTCTCTCTCCCGGCGATACTGGCTTCGATGTTTCCGCCAAAGACTTCTTCTTCTCTCAATCACTGCTTAACGGCCTTGATGCAAAGTCGGCCTTTTTCGCAGCCATGAATACGCGAAGCTCCATGGTGGACAAGAAGCTGGGTACGCCGCAGGCAGGCTTTCTCACCCGGCGGCTGGTACTGCGGCTCTGGCCGTGGCATGTACGTTCGGGTGATTGTGGCCGATCCGTCAAACGTCGCACGCTGTCCGGCTGTAAATGGGTTAAAGAAAGAAAATTTTGCACTGCCTGTTACGGTGAGGTTGCAGGGACAGTACCTTCCGAAGGCTTTCCCGCCGGTCTTATCGCAGCCCAGTCCTTCGGCGAGCGCGGCACTCAGCTTTCGATGCAGAGTTTCCATACCGGAACACGCGCCATTTCACTCAAATCCGTGGAGGATATGTTGAAGGTTGATTGTGGAACTGCAAAGAAAAGAGACGCCCTTTTCAGGGCGCTATCCGAAATTCCTGCTTACAAAAAACTGGACAGGCGTCACCTGCAACTGATCTGTCTGGAATTTTCGCGCCACGGATCATTGCGGGATCAACCGGGGGAGGAAGCATCGCTGTTCTCCATGCTGGCTGGCTCCTACCAGTGGCAAAGCATCCTCAAGGCCATTGAGGCAAAAACATCGGAAGATGTGAATGCATCGCCATTCGGACGGCTCATGCTGAGCAGATCGCCAGTCGGTTTCTGGAAGGGGGAATAGTCATGCCCAAACAGGCGCAATCAACTGGAAAAGTGCGAGATCGCACCCCGTCGGTCGATAAGGGGAGGAAGCGTAAGACCGGACCAAATATTTCTCAGCATGTGCAGCGTGACATGTTGTTTCGTATGGACCCTGCGGAACTGCGCGAATGGCTGGGGGAAGATGAAGCCGAAGAGCGTGCTCCAGAGGATGAAGCCGATATGGCGGATCTGGATTCGGATGAGGATGACCCGGAGGGTATTTCACAGGAGCAGAACATTCTTCTGGACACTGATGTGGTACTGGGCCGGGAGGAGCAGACCGGAGGGGATGCCGATCCCGTACTTTCTCTGGGCGATGTGTATGCGCTGACCGTGGTGCAGGGGGATGGGCGGAGCACCTGCCGTTTTGAACCGCCGCTCTGGATGCGGGGACCCGGACGCAGAGGTAACAATAAATACTCAGCCCTGTCCCCCCTGATCGACTTTCTCTCCGGTCTGGCGGCGTGGTTCACCCGGGAAAAACAGCCCTTTTTAAATCAACCTGGCCCGGAAACCCTTTTCCATGGAGAATTTGATTGCACAGGAGATGGGTTGAGGCCGGTTGTTGTACAAAAGGAAGTGATTCACTCGTTAAAGGATGCTGGCGTGGATGTGAGTGATCCCGACATCAGCCGTATCAAGGATCGTGTCTGGCTGGTATGGGAGAATGGGTGCATGCCACTTGAATCCCTGTTTGAACATCAGATGCGCCTGGATTGGGCCGTGGCGGGTTGCCTGCACCATGTCCCTGATAAACAGGCATGGAGTGGCTTTCAATCCGTACCCGGGGGTGAGATAAAGGAGGCCGTACCGTTGTCTGCATTGAGCAATGACCCGTTTATGCTGCTGCATATTCTGGCAGACAAGGCCAATAAAATCGCTCCTGAAAAGGTATTCTCCGCCGTACGGAAAGCATTGGATCAAAACTGCCAGGGGGGCGGAGCGGGAGAAAAATTATGAGCCAATATGTATTGGAAGATAAATGGCCAGATAAAACCGGATTGAAGTGTGCGGTGGAAGATCTGGATGCGCCTCTGGGCTTTCTTTGCGTTTCAGATGAGCAGACATTCGATAAATATATCAACGGCAATCATTTTTACCGGGATGAAACAACACCTCCGCGACTGATTGTTCTCTGGGGCGCATTTCCGGTGGATGCCATGGCCGTGCTTAACTGGCGAAGCGAACTGATCGAGAAGGAGGGGATTCGAGACTTCCGCATCCTGCTTCTTCCCCGCGAAGGTCAGCCGGAAGACAAAGATGGCTGGACAGCATGGCTGCAAGAGCAGTTGCCGGACTTGCTGACAGGGGAAACGGAAACGGAAGAAACAGGTCTGGAGGTGGGCAGCCTGGTGAAAGTTGCCAACTCAGTAGATAGCGATATGGCCATGCAGGGCTACGATCCGGCCATGCTCACCATCAAACCGGGTGGCCCCATGGAGCAGGTAATGACCCGGCTGGATGCCTGCAAGCGGGAATTCCGCGCTGTGATAGGGAGTAAGGTAGGAGACAGGCGTAATGTGGTGCTCAAGGAAGTGGCTAAACTGCTGACTTTCGATCCGAAAGACTTGTCTCCAGAAGAGGCGATAGAACAAGAGGCCGCTATCTCAGCCAGCGTTTCAGATGCGATTGAATCAAGCAAGTTCAATAAGGTAAACCGTCAACGATTGCCGCGTATTCTACTGCTGGGCGAATCCGGCACAGGAAAGACTCTGGTTGCCCGCTACCTCGCCTGGCGGACTTCGCCAAATTCCGGGGAATTAAAAAAATTCCGGCCTTTCGCCAGAGTGAATATCCCCGGTTACCTGGAGCGGGAATCCATGTTTGAATACGATATCTATGGCTATTGCCGTGGCGCCTATACGGATGCGAAATGGCAGGGTAGCCGGGGGATATTGCTTGAGAATATGGGCGGCGTGATTTTCTTTGACGAAATTGGCGATGCCAGCCCCCAGATTCAATCGAAGCTGTTGGCTTTGCTGGATGACTATCAGGTGTCCCCGGTGGGCTGGCAAGGCAAGTCGATCTTCTGCCCGTCCCTGATCGTGGCGGCCACCAATCGACCCATTAAAGCGTGGGCCGGGGAGGAACACAAAGATAAGTCTGATTCGCAGGGGCGTTTTCGTGGCGATCTGCTAAACCGCTTTGATGTTATCATTACTATCCCCAGCCTTAATGAACGCAAGGAAGAGATGATTTACATTCTTGATGCCCTTCTACAGACAGACGCCTTTAATCCTATGAAATCAACTGCTCCCGGATCCAGGAACAGAATGATCGCGGCGATTGGCAACAAGGCGCTCCAGGCATTCACAGATCATGACTATGAGGGAAGCAATTTCCGCATTCTTGAACGCGCCTTGCGTGATGGAGTATATGCTGCCATCGCCGAAGGTGAATCGCTCGTATCGCTCAGACATCTGCCAAAAGAGTTTCGTAACACGCTGTAGCTACGGACAGTCTGTTTTTCCTTAAAACGGCGGATAATGTCGCTGATTAAATGTTTGGCTACGGCATCAGGTTTGATTATAGAAAGAGCCTCAAAAGTGTGCATTTTATCCCCGTAGTTGAATACCGCATGATCCCCCCCCCCGAAAATAACTGTCTCTGATCCCTTTTCTGTTTGTCACTTGCAGTATTAGTACGAACCAATACCGGGCTACTTCAGCCCTGTTACCCACGCAGGAGGATCATATGAATCTACGTAGCAAACTGACGATACTGTGCCTGAGCATTCTGGCGCTCACCCTGGCCTCATGCGCTGGCACGAGAATGTCCGACGGTCCCGGTCGTGACGAAGTTCAATCCGCACTGTCCCAACCAACGCCCGCGCGCCGCGCCTCGGCTCTGGAGTCTCTCGTGCCTGTTGCCACGGCCCCGGAGCTGCGCCGCGATCTGCTTGCCGCCGCCGCGTACTACTCTCTGATGAGCAAGCCTGATGATCCGTCCGTGCGGCAATCCTTTATCCGTGATGCGGAGACGCTACGCGAGGCAATCCGGCATGAACCGCTGTACCGCATTCATGGCGATGAGATCGTACTCGCCTACCTGGGCCGGATTGCCACTGGCGAGGAGAAATCCAGGGCGGCCGGAGACGTGAGCTTCTCTGGCAGGGTTGCACCGGTGGTCACGCATCTGTGCGCGCATAATGGATGGCGACCACCCAAGGGCAGTTTCAGGCGGCGCACGCGCGTCCTTTATGAACGTGACTTGTCCGATAGCTGCCGTGCATGGGTAAAAGGCGATTACCGCGAATCCATGTCGCAGATTGCCAGGGCTGCGGCGCATGAGCTCAGCATGCGAGATATGGATGCCCGCGAGGGTGATGCCCCAGCTCCGTCGTGGATTGGCGATCTGGGCAGGGCCCAAGCTGGTTTCGCTCCGTTTGCCGTATTCGAGCGTCGATTAAAGAAAGAGACGCACATCAGCCTGGATGCATCGCTGACAAGGCTTCAATTATTCCCAACAGGAGATCAATGATGAAGAACCCGATACGAATCGCCATGATGATTCCCGCCCTCTTCGTGCTGCTCTTTGCGCTTGCAGGCTCTGCATGGGCTGAGGAGCCCATTGAGATACCACTGAGAGCGCAGCAAACCTTCCAGCATAAGCTGCATACTTTTCTGGCGAGCAAGAAGAAGGCCCAGAAGCAGTTGAATAATGTTGGCGCCGAAGATGTGAAACGGTTGCGGGCATTTCATGAGGCTGGCAGCACGGAGGAGCGGGATGCCGCCGCCAGGGCGATGGACCGTGCCATGCTGATTAAAATCAGCAGGCTGACTCAGGCTCTTGGTGAGTACAACGTCAGCATCAAGGGTCTACGCAAGGCGCTTATCAATATGGCGAACCTCGCCAGCAGGGTTAGAAAGACGCACGCCAGCCTCACATCCGGGCAATTTAATCAAACAATGGTCGCTTATGAGCCGATTGCCCGTGAGCTTGCCCGGATTAACCTGGGGCGTGTTGCCGCGAATCTGCATAGCCTGGCCACTCAGCTTGCCAACAAGCATCGTATTCGCATGGCCAACCGTAACAGGTTCAGTAGAAATTCCGCCACGGGAGGCAACACCACGGGCATGATCTCGGACCTGACCGAGGACCTTCAGGCGTCCGAGGAGCAACTCATGGCGCTTGCCGGGACGCTGAAGGAAATGGTGAGGGGAATACAGCAGGCGCACATGTCCCAGAACATTCGTTATATGCGCGGCAAGCTCGAACGGGTTCAGAATCTGGGCGAGGGTCTGACATCGACTTACCTGGGCGGTTATGGAGAAGTGCTGGATCATATGACGAGCAGCGGAAAAGCCACCGATGCATCCGCCCAAGCCGACGCATCCTACGAAGGGCAGGCGTTCCCTCGGCTCAGTCAGGTGCGCCCATCAGGGGCCGGGGAATAACACTATCCGGCTGGCCGGGTAGTGAGGCCAGCAAAAAAGAGGTTGCAAGTCACTTGCAATTACTTCCGCATATCCGCCCCGGACTGCTTCAGTTCGACAACCCACTTAGGAGGATCCACCATGAACAAGACTCTGAAGATCACGACCATTCTGCTGCTTGCCCTGTCGCTGACCGCATGCGCGGGAAACAAGCGCGAGATCGGCGGACTACTGGGCGCCGCAGTAGGCGCCTTCGGTGGCTCGTTTGTCGGCAACGGCTACGGCAGAACCGCTGCCATCGCCGGTGGCACCCTTCTGGGTGCCTATATTGGCTCTGAGTATGGCCAATACTGGGATAATCTGGACGCCATGCAGGCGCAGTATGTATTAGAGCGCGGGCGTTCTGGCCAGCAGGCTATATGGACCAATCCAGACACCGGTTCACAGGTTTCTATGACCCCGCAACCGGTCTACCGGAGTGCGTCCGGCCAGAATTGCCGATCCTATCAAGTGGATGTCGTTATCGCAGGCGTTAGCCAGCACGCATACGGCAATGCCTGCCGCCAATCTGACGGCTCATGGCGGATTAGGAACTAGCCTGAACTATATTCATGAATGCTGAATACCACGAGATATCCGAATCTTCCGGGAGGTTATATGAGTAATTACGAGTTAGTTGCACAGCGTGAGGGCGAAAGCCGGGAGACAGTGCGGCCGGATCAACCCGGTGAAGCCCTGGTCAGCGTCCGTGAACGGATTGACGATGAGTGCTTCGAGGCCAGCTTTGCTCTACAGCTCTCAGGGCTTGAAGTTAACGGTTGCCGGGAGTCTTCTGACAGTCCGTCCCTTGCCCCGGTGCTGGAGGGCATGTCAGCCGGGCAGGAGCTTCTTCTTGTTTATAGCCGTGAGCGGAATGGTCAGGGGGCACTAAACTTCAAGTGGCATATCCGAGCCAACACATTGGGCGCGGATGCGCGGATGGCGACAGACCATGCGCGAAGCTTCCAGAAAAACCTAGATTTGACACTCGCCGCTTGCGCTGGTGGTTTTCACTTTACGCCTGTCACATCTTCCTGTGATCAGGATGAGATTGAGGGTGTGTGGCAGACGCATATCGAGCCCAGGGCCGTTGCCCTGTCGAGGGTGCATACAACAACGGGCGATACTGGCAAAAAGGCCATGAGCACTGTTCTGGCACCACTACCAATCTTCCGGAAAGAGAACCGGGGCGGTTCGTTGATGTCGGCGATTCTGGGTTCAATGGCGTCCGTGCAGGTGAATTTGGCCATCACCGCTTTTGAACTCACTGCCGATGAGCAGCAACTGGTGAACACCGCGTTGAATGTTGTACGGGGAGGGGCAACAAGCCATCGCGCGCGGCAGGGCGCTTTTGAGAAGACGCATCGGGTTGATCCAGAACAGAGGGACGAGCTGAAGCAGATTCTGGAAGAGTGGCTGAAGCACCCGTGCGGTTTCCGTCTGAGTTGTACGCTTGTTTCAAGCGAAC
>CAYOUW010000037.1:0-16918 GCA_964407235.1 uncultured Zetaproteobacteria bacterium
CGGTTTTACAGGTGAAAATCCGTGTTTTTGATGATTTTGTGTCAAAGATGGGTTAAGAAGGCATGCCAGGGGCATCTCCAACTATGCTAAATACCCCATCTCCAATGCTCGCGTTGAAGCTGGAAACGTTGCTATAGGCCTTATCAGAAAACGGGCCAGAGGCATCAGGGATCTCCAGTATTTCATACTGAAGATATTCCAGACATCCGCTCCGCCCGATGCTAACGCCTTGCTATCGGCAAGCCCCATGACAGGGTTAATTACCGTATGAAAGCGTTGAAGAGCCAATATTGTCTTTGCTGATGTTGGCATGGTATTGGATCCTCATTCCATATGTGAAGTTCCCTCCGGTTGAGGGATTGAGGATGGAAGGCTACGATGTCGAGATGCAATTTGCTGAGGTGTTTCCAGTGAGCCTGTATTTTTTTCTCCGCGATAGCGGCTTCGTCCAACCACCTCTCCACACTATAGTTTGGGGGATATAATACCTCTTCTCCAAATCGATTAACCTTCCAGCGTAACAGCTTCCCCTACTTTCTTGTGAATCGCGCCAATGCGATACACAGTCTCACCGGCATCGGAGAGTACGGATGTTGCTTTTTCCGCCTCGATTTCAGGCAGAATGGCGACAAAGCCGATGCCCATGTTGAAGGTGCGATAACACTCGTCGCGTGCGACATCGGCAAAACTTAATAGATACTCAAATACCTGTGGTACCGGCCAGGATAAGATATCCACCGTGGCCGCCAAACCCTCAGGCAGGATGCGCTCAATGTTATCGAACATGCCGCCGCCGGTGATGTGTGAGAAACCGTGCACGGTGGCACCAGCCTGCATCAGCGCCTTGACCGCCGGTACGTACAAGCGAGTGGGGGCGAGCACACCATCCACAGCCATTGAACCATCGGATAGTGTGTCATTCTCGATATCCGCCCCACCGACTTCGATGAGTTTTCTTATCAGGGAAAAACCGTTGGAATGCGGGCCGCTGGAGGCAATCCCCAGCATCACGTCGCCATCCGCGATGGTGGAACCATCAATCACCTTCGGCCTATCTACCACACCAACCGAGAAACCGCCAATATCGTAATGACCGGGTGCATACATACCCGGCATTTCGGCGGTTTCACCACCGATTAGGGAGCATTCGCAGATGCGGCAGGCCTCGGCAATACCCTCGACCACGCCGGCCAGAGTTTCATCATCAAGCTTACCGGTGGCCAGATAATCGAGGAAAAATAACGGATCGGCGGCCTGCGCGGCCATATCGTTGACGCACATGGCCACGGCATCAATGCCGGCCACATGCGGACGGTTGTGTTTCTGGAGCAGCAGCAGTTTCGTACCGACGCCATCGGTAGAGGAGACCAGCACCGGCTCGTCCATCGAAGAAAAGTCCGCCTTGAACAGTGCGCCGAAACCACCCAGTCCGCCAATCACCTCCGGGCGCGTGGTGGAAGCCACCGCATCCCGGATTCGGCTGACAAAGGCATTCCCGGCATCAATATCCACACCGGCATCGGCGTAAGTCAACGTTTGCTTTCGCTGACTTACGGAAGCATCAAACATCCAGATTGCGCACCTTCAGGGCATTGTCCTGAATAAAGTTACGACGTGGCTCCACGGCATCGCCCATCAATGTCGCGAAGGTTTCGTCGGCAGCCACCACGTCATCCACGCTGACTTTAAGCAGTACGCGCTTTTCCGGATCCATGGTCGTTTCCCACAATTGGATTGGGTTCATTTCTCCCAGACCTTTGTAGCGCTGGATGCTAAGCCCTTTGCGGCCCTCGCGTTCAATGGTATCCGAGATTTCGATATAATGACCGACAGGCCAATGCTTTTCCTCACGGGACAGGTGTGCATTATCGCCAACCGCGCGTTGCACCGAAGCACACAGGGTTTGCGCCTCGCGATATTCGCCTGTGCCCGTCAAATCCTTGTCCAGCCGGGAACGCATGATACGACCATGATCGCGCCGCCTGAATTCCACTTGCCAGCAGCCTTGTTCGGCATCTTCATGCAGCACGAATTCCAGCGTTTCATCCACGCGCGACACTTTGTTGAAGGCGTCAACCACCGCCTGCATCCGTGGCTCCAGCCGATCCCTGTGGCGAAACATGGACATCTCCAGCTTTCCCGTTTCCAGCAACAGCTTCAACACCGGCAAATCCAGCCGCTGCGAAAGCCGTCGGCACAATTGTTTGAGACGGTGAATACTGCGTACCAGTGTCATCAGGCGCTCACCGGAAACCGGTTTTGCCGCCTCACCGGAATAATAAGCCATACCTTGTCCACCATGCTCCAGCAAAAACTCGAACAAATCGTCATCGCTGGAGATATAGCGCCCTTTCTTACCACGGGCGACCCGGTATAAGGGAGGTTGCGCAATGTAAAGATGCCCGCGTTCGATCAGTTCCGGCATTTGCCGGTAGAAGAACGTCAGCAGCAATGTGAGAATGTGTGAACCGTCCACATCGGCATCGGTCATGATAATCACGCGGTGATAACGTAATTTGGAAATATCAAAATCCTCTTTGCCGATACCCGTGCCGAATGCGGTAATCATGGTACCGATTTCCTGACTGGAAAGCATTTTGTCGAAACGGGCTTTTTCGACATTCAGAATTTTACCCTTGAGCGGCAGAATGGCCTGATATTTACGGGAACGCCCCTGCTTGGCCGAGCCACCGGCGGAATCCCCCTCGACCAGAAAGATTTCGCATAATGCCGGATCCTTTTCCTGGCAATCAGCCAGTTTTCCGGGCAGGTTGGAAATATCCAGCGCACCCTTGCGGCGGGTTAATTCCCGCGCCTTGCGCGCCGCTTCGCGTGCGGTGGCCGCCTCCACCGTTTTACCGACAACCCGTTTGGCTTCCTTCGGGTTCTCCTCCAGCCATTCGGAAAATTTCTCATTGATGATGGATTCGACGACTGCCCGCACCTCGCTGGATACGAGCTTTTCTTTCGTCTGTGAGGAGAATTTCGGATCCGGAACCTTGATCGACAACACAGCCGTCAGTCCCTCGCGGCAATCGTCCCCGGTCAGGCTCACCTTATGTTTCTTCAGCATATCATGCGCATTGGCATAATTATTCACACAGCGGGTAAGCGCCGCGCGAAACCCCGCCAGATGCGTTCCCCCATCCTTCTGCGGAATGTTATTGGTGTAGGGAAAGACATTCTCCTGATAGGCATCCGTCCACTGCATGGACAGCTCCAGCGATGTTCCGTCGCGCTCACCGCTGATTATGATGCATCCGGGATGCAAGGCGGTGCGCGTCCGGTTCAGGTGTTCCACAAAAGCCCTAATTCCGCCAACGTATTCAAATACCTGCCGATTATCGTTGCGCTCGTCATAGAGTTCGATACGCACACCGCTGTTCAGAAAAGAAAGCTCACGCAAACGTGTGGCCAGTATATCCGTTGAAAAATTACGATGGGAAAAGATTTTCAGGCTGGGAAGAAAACGCACCTCGGTCCCGGTCCCTTCCGCTTCACCAATTTCTTTTAGAGGCTTCTGCGGTTCGCCTTCTTCATAACGTTGAAAATAGACCTTGCCCTGACGCCGGATGACCAACTCCAGCGTTTCGGACAAGGCATTGACCACGGATACGCCCACGCCATGCAATCCACCCGAAACCTTGTAGGAATTATCATCAAACTTACCACCGGCATGCAGGATGGTCATAATAACTTCGGCTGCCGACACCCCTTCTTCGGAATGAATATTGACCGGTATACCACGGCCATTATCACGCACGGTCACTGAATCATCCGAATGTAGAATCACTTCGACTCGATCACAATAGCCTGCCAGCGCCTCGTCGATAGAATTATCCACGGCCTCGAACACCATGTGATGCAGCCCCGTACCGTCATCGGTATCGCCAATATACATGCCCGGCCGTTTACGCACAGCATCCAGACCTCGTAGCACCTTGATACTGTCGGCGCCGTATTGCTGTTCTTCCTGTGCACTCATGCTGCTTCCTCCATACCGGTTGCGACCGGTCGCATTCCACTCCGGTTTTCATCCGCCGGCGCCGTTAATGTATAACAGTTTATTTCCAATCCTTCGGGTAATCGGGTTCCGGTCGGGCACGTCATCAGAACCTGGCCGGAATGATCCATAAGGCGATCCAACAATCGTTGTTGACGCGAAGGATCCAGCGCTTCCAGGCAATCATCCAGCAATAGCAGCGGCATCAGTCCGCGATGCTGCCTCCTCACGCCACATTCCGCCAGCCTTATGGCGACTGCCGTCAGTTTTTGTTGCCCGCGTGAACCACAGGATCGTATATCCCGTCCGCCGTAATCAATCATAACACGGTCACAGTGCGGCCCGATTCGCAAGATACTCCGCGATACGCCATTGTTACGCTGCGAAACCAGCCGGTTCAACCATGCATCCCTTTCTTCAGGAGCGGTTGAACGAATTGAAATCCGAACCCCGGCTTCACTCAACGGGATCCCGGATTCCAGTATTCTGTTTAAATCATCCAGTATACCGGCGCGCGCCTGCATCAGAACCGATCCATGTACGGTCATCTGGTTCTCCCAAACTTCAATTTCATCGGTTGATCCGCCACGCCGCAACAAACGTCCGCGCTGCATCAGACAACGAAGGTATGCATGATAATGCCTGGCCACGTCGGGCCTGCAGTAAAGCATCATCTGATCCAGCCAGCGCCGGCGTTCGCCAGGTACGCCATCCACCAGCCTGGCGCCCTGAGGCGACTCCGCCAGTATCGGCAGCGTCTCAATCAACTCCGTACGTTGTTGCAGCCGACACCCTTGCAGATAAACCTCGTTGTCGCGCCCTTTCCCGGATACCGCTACATTGATCGGTCCATAGCGCATCCATTTTCCCGAAACTAAAAATCCCTGACTCTCCCATCGTGATAACGCCGGATCCCGTGCTTGCCTGAACGAACGGCCATGGCCCATGAGAAATACTGCTTCCAGAAGTGTCGTTTTTCCACTTCCATTTTCACCAGTTACCATATTCAATCCTGGTGAACATTTCCATTGCACATGGTGATGACAACGTAAATCCGATGCGTGGACTTCCCGTAACAACAATGATGCCGCACTCACCGCCATACGGGATTGAATCGTTTTAATCCCGATATCCAATATCCCGGTTAAATTCTCATCGGCATAATGACAAAGTTTGCGATACTATCTTCTTCCCCCTTCAAGAGGATGGGGGAAAGACCATCTTTAAGATTGATCCGCACCGTACTACCGTGCATGACACCCAACACATCACGGATATAACGCGCGTTAAATCCAATCTCTACTTCCGGGCCATCATATTCCAGATCAATACTTTCCTCAGCCTCTTCCTGATCGGTGTTATGAGAAGAAACCACTAATTCTCCCGGTCTGATTTGCAGACGGACATCATGCGTAAATTCATTGGCCACAATCATGATTCGTCGCAATATCTGATCCAGACCATTGCGATCCACAATGGCAATCTCCGGATTATTGACAGGAATAACATCCTGATAACCGGGGAAACGGGCATCAATCAGTTTCGATGTCAGACTGTAATCACCTGCCGTTAAACGAATCTGACGGTCGCTCATGCTTAACGTAACCTGACCTGAGACATCCTCGCATAATTTCCTTATTTCCATAACCGCCTTGCGCGGAATAATGCTTTGTCTCGCCTCTACTTTCTGCTCAAGCAAGGTGCGGATCAACGCCAGCCTGTGGCCATCCGTAGCGGCCAGATTGAAATAACCCTGTTCATCGGTTTCAAACAATGTACCCGTCAGGTATTTTCTAGTCTCGTCACTGGACATGGCAAAACTGGTGGAGGCAATCATCATCGCCAGATCCGTGCCGTCTATATGGATGGATGCGCTTTCTTCATCTTCCTGTACATCCGGAAAATCATCCGCAGGCATGGTTGTCAGACGAAATCTTGAACGTCCGCTCCTGATATTCAGAAATGCCTGATCGAGTTCCAAATCAATGTCCGCATCGGTATCCAGCTCTTTTAATACATCAAAGAGCTTGCGTGCGGCAACAGTAGTGGCACCAGTATGCCGAACCTTCCCTGATTTCCGTGTTTTGATGCTTACTTCAAGATCGGTCGCCGTTATCATTAATTGATCATCTTCGGCATTCAAAAGAATATTGGACAGAACAGGAACGGTAGGTCTGCGTTCAACGATATTCTGACAACGTTGAACCGCAGAAAGCAGGTCCATGCGTGAAAGCGTGATGTGCATGTTATTCTCCTATTAATGAATATCCCGTTTATATCAAAAAAATAGTCATCGTCATAGTGTTTGTGTATAATGTTAATAAGAAAAAAACGTATGTATTTTCATTGGCTTAAGTATTTACATCGCTGTGTATAAAGCAGGGTATAATTCAGGGAATAGATGTGGAAAAATAAGCTGTAAGTATTTTTTGACGGTTGTATGAAAGATATTCACATATTATACACAGGATAAGTGACGTATTATACCGGTTTGATACATGATGACTTCTTACGAAGTCATCAATGCACCCATGGATAAATTTCCGGACCGCATTATACATTGGAAGGACATCAATCAGGTCTTTAGCAATTGGATCATACGCTCAATTTCATCTCTGAATCCTTCATTTTGTTGCATTAAACTGTTAATTTTGCGTGTAGCATAAAGAACAGTGGTATGATCCCTTCCCCCAAAACATTCGCCAATTTCAGGCAGGGAAAGCGTGGTCATAACCTTGCAGCAATACATGGCGACCTGACGGGGAAACGCGATATTGCGACTTCGTTTTTTAGATCGCATATCCTGCAAACGAATATTGTAATAATTGACGACATGTTTCTGGATATCGTCAACGGAAACAACCTTGACCTCTTCATGTAGCAGATCACGCAGCACACGGCGTGCAAAATCCATGTCGATAACGCAACCGGTAAGTGTGGCGTGGGCAGTCAGGCGTGTGAGAGCGCCTTCGAGTTCACGTACATTGCTGGTAATGCGAGTTGCCAGAAGGGAGATGACCTCATCCGGTAAACGGACGCCGGCCAGTTCCGCTTTACTGGTAAGGATGGCTTGACGGGTTTCCAGCGAAGGGGGTTGGATATCGGCGACCAGACCGCAACCGAAGCGTGACTTTAAACGTTCCTGTAAATGATTCATTTCACGTGGAGGGCGATCCGAGGTGAGAATAATCTGTTTTTGAACTTCATATAGTGCATTGAAGGTATGAAAGAACTCTTCCTGGGTACTGGCTTTTCCTGCGATAAATTGCACATCATCAATAATTAGTATGTCCACCTTACGATAACGACTCCGGAATTGTTGTGTCGTTCCGTTTCGGATGGCAAGAATGAGTTCATTGGTAAACCGTTCGCTGGTGCGATACGCAATGGAAAAGTTATTTTTTACGATGAGCTCGTTGGCGACGGCGTTGATGAGATGCGTTTTACCCAGGCCTACGCCGCCATACAGGTAAAGTGGATTGTAAACGGTACCGGGTTGGTCGGATACGGCGCGGCAGGCGGCATGACAGAATTCATTACTTGGGCCAACCACGAAATTGGCAAAAGTAAAACGCGGATCGATAAATCCATCCACCGGCGCTGAAGCAGGGCGGGTTTTTTCCGCCGTAACTATCGTTTTTGGCGAGAGTGAGGAATTAATCCGAAAATCGACATTGATACTTGTACCAAAATATTCCTTAACCAACTGACGAATGTTTTGCTCGTGATGATCTTTCAGATTATCCAGGAAAAAGCGGCTGGGTACAGATAGAACAAGTGTTTGATCTTCAATGTTGGCATGGATCGGCCTGATCCATGCATCAAAACGTGCTGCAGGCACTTCTTCAGCCAGCATATCCAGAATGACCTGCCAATCAATTTTTCTCTGTTGGTTCCCCATCGCCCCATCTTACGAAAGCAAAAGCAAAAGATCATCATGAATAATGCAGACGAGAGTTTTGCAATTGGCTCTATTAAATGATATTATCGGTGCTATAGCTATATTATCATGGTATCACAAATACTTGACCGGAAATCTACCCTGCAACTTATCGGCATCACGTCGGATATTCCTTCCCTGCCGGATCGTTATGCACGCATTCAGGAAGTGATTAACGATCCCGCTTCCGGCGCCGCGGACCTGGCCCGCATCGTTGGCACGGATCAGGCTACCAGCGCCATGGTACTTAAATTTGCCAATTCTCCCTTCCACAATCCGATGCGCCAGAATATTCGTACACTTTCCATGGCCATCGCCCGTTTGGGAACCAGGGAAACCGGCCATATCGCCATGACCATGTCACTTCTCTATGGCTTTGCCATTCCTGCGGGTATGACCCAAATTCGCGACTTTTGGGCGCACGCCTTCGCGGTAGCGTTATTAAGCCGGGAGATGGCAGGCCTGCTCGGCGTGGAAAAAGAAGAATTGTTTATCGCCGGATTATTGCACGACATTGGCAGAGCCATTCTCGGCATTCGCGTTGATATGGCATATTTTGAAGGTAAGCTGGCCCGATTGTACGGAGATGAACTGGTCTCCGCCGAATGTCAGGCGTATGGCGTCGACCACGCCGAAGTCGGCGCTGAAATTCTCAGGCTCTGGAATTTTCCCGACAGTATCCGGGATCTCGTTGCCAATCACCACAATGAAGAGGCGAATTCCGTTTCCGAGAAAATCATCAGACTTGCCAGTGATGAGGTGCACAGGCGGTTCCCCTATACCTCTGATATCGACCATGTGGAGCAAACCCTGATGGAAAAACCGGAACGGACCCGCATCTTGCTTGAAAGAGAAGGGCTGCTTGAAAGCGAGGAAAGCGATCAGTCAGAAGAATAATCAGTCGGGAGCATAATCCGTTCCCACCCACTGCTGAAGCAATAGCCGCAAAAGGACCGGATGCGCCCCCAGCGGTTCCGCCATGTTCAGAACTGTTTCCGGATATGCGCCCTGAAAGGCCTCCATATCCGCCCGCGCCCGATTCCGCCATCTGCCGGAGAACAGAAAATGCGGGACGATTACCACATCTCCCCTGCCCGCTTGCTGCGTTAACATATCCGCGAGGGACGGGCTTCCGTAGCCTGAAAAGGCAAGCTGAACCTCCACACCGGCATATTGAGCCAACATACCGGCCAGGCGTCTCGTCTTTTCCCGGGTCTCGTCTTGCCGGCTGCCATGCGTCAGTAAAATGATGGCTTGCATATCAGCCCGGATCCTGGTTGCACGGTCATACAAGGCTCTGGCAATCGCCTCCATATCGATCAATCCGTTCGCCAGGCGTAGTTTCATTTCAGGATGACGTTGCCTGAAATATATTACGCGATCCGGGATATCCTGCCGTGAATGCACGCCTGCATGAAGTAACAGCGGCAATATCAATACTGAACGTGATTGCGCGACATGCTCATCCAGCGCATCTTCCAGCAAGGGTTCGCATTGCTCCAGAAAACACATCTTCGCAGGGGTGTTGGAAAGGCGTTGCCATGCATCCGCAAACGCATGGTACGCCGCGCGATAATCCGGGCTTTGGGAACCATGCGCCAGAAGTAGCACATCCATACCGGAGGTCATCAGAACTCGATGCCCTGCACCGCCCGGATCCCTTGATCGAAGGCATGCTTGATCTTGCGCATCTCCGTTACCGTATGCGCCACGTCAATCACTTCCTGCGGCGCATCACGCCCGGTCATAATCACATGCATCCATTCGGGTCGCTCCTGGCGCAACAATTCGGCGATCTCGCGGCCCTCAATCCAGCCGTAAGAAGCGCAGTAGTTAATTTCATCGAACACCAGCATATCGAATTCATGCGAACGTAGCTTCTGTTTGCACAGATCCCATATACCGCGGCTGGTTCTGATGTCCTGCTCCGGATTTTTCGTATCCCAGGTAAATCCACCACCCAAAGCATGCCACTCAATATTATCGAAACGCGCCGCCGCTTTTTGCTCGCCGGTCTTCCATTTTCCCTTGATAAACTGGATCACACACACTTTCATGCCCCAGGCTGCCGCCCGGAACACCATGCCAAAGGCTGCGGACGACTTGCCCTTGCCATCGCCGGTATTGACCACGATCAATCCTTGTCGTTTATCGCGTACTTTCATGCCCGGTCTCCTTTATTCAAGGGTAGTAATGGTTTCGCAGAAAGCCATCACCGCGCCCACGGACTTCATCAATATTGCGGCAACAGGGATGTTGCATGGAGCGAGACGCCAAATACCGCTTGTAAACGCTTCCGTATCAGCAGGTTCGCTGCCGCACCCGCTTCGATATGACCACGCCTGCCGAGCAATACCACATCATCCGCGACGCTCATGGCTTGCTGAATGTCATGCAATACCACCACCACCGCACGTCCCTGCTCCGACTCACGGCGCAACATTTTCAGGCACGCCACCTGATGGCGCAAATCGAGATGCGCGGTTGGCTCATCCAGCAGCCACACTGGCGTATCACGCAGCATCAGGGCTGCCAGTTCCACCCGTTGTCTCTCACCGCTTGAAAGCTCGCCAAGGGGGCGCGGCAACAGGTCATCCACCTCCATGTGCGCTGCGGGATCGGTAACGTCCGCCTGATCTTCACCGGCAGCCAGCCCCAAACGCTGCGCCACCGTCAGGCCGAACTCCGTCGGCGGCAAATCGCCTTGCCATGCAATCGCTCGCGCAATATCCACCCTTGCATATTCATTCAATACCTTGCCTTGCAGAACAATCTCGCCAGAAACCGGTATCATGCCTGCAAGCGCCAGCAGCAGACTGGATTTTCCCGTGCCGTTGGGCCCCATGACGGCCATAACTCGCCCCGCCCTGATCACATGAGAAAATTTCGTAAACAACGCACATCCGCCGCGCCGTAGCGTGACTTTCTTTAGCTCAAGAAGGCTCATGACTGGCGTTTCAGCAATAGCCACAGAAACACCGGTACGCCGATCATGGCGGTAAGCACGCCCACGGGCAGATCGGCCGGTGCAATCACCGTGCGTGCCGCCGTATCGGCCATCGCCAGCAGCAAGCCGCCGGTGATGGCGGATGCGGGTAAAACGAAACGGTGCAGCGATCCGAAGATCAATCGTATCAGGTGCGGTACAATCAGGCCGACAAAACCGATCGTGCCCGCGGCCGTCACCGCAACCGCCGTCACCGCACTCGCCAGGAACAGCAATCTCCGGCGTAATGAGGTCACATCAACACCGAGTGCGGCGGCATGGCGTTCGCCCAGAAGCAGCATGTCCAGTGATCGGGACAACAACATGCCGCAACCCAGCGCAGCGCCCCATGCCATCAGCAATATCGAAACAGGAATGTCTGAATGCGACAAATCCCCCATCATCCAGGCAAAGGCGCGCCCAAGCCCGTGTTCCGGCAATAACGTCAGCAACAAAGCCAGAACCGCTGCCCAGAATGCGGCCAGCACCACCCCCGCCAGCAACACACGCGACGGCCCCAGATGCGAAAAAGCCATGACAACGGCAATCCCCACCCATGCTCCGGCGAATGCGCCAAGAGACATCGCCCATACCGATTCGGGTAACAGCATCAATCCCGTGACCGCACCCACCGACGCACTACCCGCCACGCCCAATACATACGGTTCGGCCAGCGGGTTGCCCAGCAGCACCTGAAACCATGCCCCGGCCAGGGCCAGCAAGCCGCCCACGGCAAAAGCAATCAGAACGCGGGGAACACGAAGTTCCAGGAAAATAGTATGATCCAGCGCATTCATGCGCAGAGGATTGATCCATGAATCGCCAGCGCACATGGACACCAGCAACAGGCAGCCGGTCAACAGCCCTATGAGTACAAGTTTAATCCGCAAGCCATACCCCCAGTAACAGCATACAGCTTTCACAAACCTCGATTCCGGCGCCAAGGCAATCGCCTGTCATGCCGTTCAAACGCCATTTCAAATATGCCCGCCACAGCAACAGACAAAGGACGGCCATCATGGCAAACAGGAAGGTGATGGCGATCCAACTGACCATGAACAACGCCAGTCCCCAGGCCCATATCGCATAGGCTGGCGACCGCCATGCAAATCGTTCACTGCTTCCCGGCGCAATGGCTTTCAGCGTCCGCGACCAGAACATGGCGCCGAATCGCGCCCAGGCCGGGATCAGCAGCAGTAGCCAAAATGCATTGTTTTGCGATGCAAGCAAAACGGACGTGACAACCAGCTTGGTCATCAGAATGGAGATCAGGGCAATGGCGCCGAATGCACCGATATTCGGATCCTTCATCACGTTATGAAAACGTTCAGGATCGCGGTGGGCTGCCCCCAGGGCATCGGCCAGATCGGCCGCACCGTCCAGGTGTAATGCACCGGTAACGCCAATCCAGACAAGGACGACCAGCAGTGCGGCCAGCCAGTGGTTCGCAGCCAGTCCGAGCGAGGCCGCGACCGTAAGCAGCACACCGATCACAAGCCCGACGAGAGGAAACCAGACGACGGATGTGGAAAAATCCTCCGGCCCGAAACTTCTGGCTCGCGGTAGTGGCAAACGGGTTAAAAAGGTGAAGGCGGTGAACACCCCTTTCACTCGGCGATCCTGTTCAGGAACAGCAATTTTGGCTGATGTCCGTCCAGCAAGGAAACCCGGCTCCACGATGCATAGGGTAAGTGCAGCCGCCACAGTGCGGCCATGGGCATGTTGAGGATATGCGCCAGCAACACGCGAATCACGCCGCCATGCGCGACCAGTAGCCGATGATTGCCCGTTCCCGAATCCAGCCATGCCTGCCAACAGGCCAGCACACGCTGACTAAATGCGTCAAACGCCTCCCCGTCGGGCGGCTGGATGCCAACCGGAGATTGCCAGAATTGATGGATCAATGCGCCGTACTCCGCTTCCAGATCATTGAAGTCACGGTTTTCCCATGCCCCAAAATCTATTTCACGCATGCCGTCCAGTATCATCAGGCTGGTTTTCTGTTTGCGGTTCAGATCTTCCGCGAACAGACGGCAGCGTTGCAGGGGAGAGGTTGCGATATAATCGAAGGGTGCAAACGACTCCGATACGGCGCGCATTTGTCGCCACCCCTTCCCGGACAGCGGCAGATCCGTACTGCCGCGAAAAGCCCAGCCCTCGGCTTTGAGTTCGCCGTGGCGCAACAGGTCAATGACGACCGGTTCAGCCATTTTGTTCATCCGTTTTTTCCGTCACGCCTGCGCTTTCAAACGTAGCCATTTCGTTATGCAACGAGATCGCCGACTGTAACAGCGGCACTACCAGCGCCGCGCCCGATCCCTCGCCCAGCCGCATCTTAAAATCAATCAGGGCGGAGAGCTCCAGCGCATCCAGCGCCAACGCATGGCCATGTTCCCGCGAGACATGGCTGGCCAGCATCCAGCCGGCAACTGTCGGTTCAATCATCCGCGCCGCAAGTGCGGCAGCCGCGGCAATAAAGCCGTCGAGCACCACCGGCCTTCCGGATTCCGCCGCTTGCAGGTAGAACCCCGCGATGGCTGCAATCTCCAATCCGCCCACCTGCCGCAACACCTGCGCATCCGGTATTTCGGATATGCGTTCCAGCGCTTGTGTCACCACCTCCACCTTCAAGCTGCGTCCCGCATCATCGACGCCCGTGCCGAAACCAACCACCGATTCAGGCAATGCCCCCGCCAACCTGCAAATCATGCAGGCCGAAGCCGTCGTGTTGCCGATACCCATATCACCGGCAATCAACAAGTTGGCCCCCGCATGGATGGCCAGTCTGGCCTGCTCCCGCCCCACGCGGATGGCCGCAGCGCATTCGGCTTCACTCATGGCCGGTTCTCTTAAAAGATTCCCCGAACCCGCCCTGACCCTGGCGTGCACGATGCCATGCAGTCCCCGGAGATCGGAAACAACGCCGACATCAACGACGGAAAGGCTTGCATGACAGCGATGCGACAATACGTTGATAGCGGCGCCGCCGCGTACAAAGTTCTTCACCATCTCGCCGGTCACTACGGATGGATAAGCCGACACGCCTTCTTCACACACGCCGTGATCGCCCGCAAACACTACGATGTGCGGATTCAGATCATCGGGGTTTATCTTGCCCTGACGGGCGGAAAACCAGCAGGCAATATCCTCCAGGCTGCCTAACGCGCCGTGCGGTTTGGTCAACTGATCCTGATATGCCCGCGCTTGCGCTTCGATACCCCCGTCAATCTGCATCACCGTCATCTCTCCTCCTTCAAACATAACGGCAATCCCGCCGCAACCAATTCGACCCTGTCCGCCAGCGCAGCGATGCGCTGATTCAGGCGCCCCTGCGCATCGCGAAAAGCACGCCCCTGCGAGGTATCCGGCACCAGCCCCATACCGACCTCGTTGGAGACGCAAATCACGTCGGCGGATGTATGCCTCAACGCTTCACACAAGGTATGCACCGCGCCATCAATATCCATCTCCTGCATCCTCATCACATTCGTCAACCATAGTGTCAGACAATCAATCAATATGCATTGTCGGGCGGTGGTGTTGTTCAGCACGCCTGCTACATCCAGTGGTTCTTCAATGACCTGCCAGCATCCGGGACGGTCCAGCCGGTGTCGCGCAACCCGTGCCGTCCACTCGGCATCCTCCGGCATCGCCGCAGCCGTCGCCACATAAACGACCTGACCGCCGGACGCTTCAGCCAACGTCTGCGCACGATACGATTTTCCACTGCGCGCACCACCTAAAATCAAAGTGACGGACACAGGCATGCCTCCAATCGCTTCCATGCTTCTTCCGAACCCGGGAACCCGAGTCGTACCCGGCCGGCCCATTGCGGCCATTCCGGAAAAGTGCGTACCAGAATCCGATGTGCGGAAAAATCAGGTGGCGCGGTGGCCGGCTCCGCCAAAACAAAGGCCGATGCAGAAGGCAGAACATGCCAACCACAGGTTTTCAATAAATCTGTCATACGCGTCTTGGCTCGTATTATTCGCGCATCGCGTTTGCCTGCCTCACACAGCAACACGGGCAACAGGTGCAACGTCAATGTGGATGTCGGCCACGGCGGTAACCATCGTTGCAATCGTTTGATTGCGTCCGCATTCGCAACCCCATACCCCAAACGCAGGCCGGGAATACAAAAGATTTTGGTCAACGAACCCACACGCACTATATCTCTTTTCAGACCAAGCTTCTCACGCTCTGCAAATGGCATATACGATTCATCCAGAACTACCTCCAAACCCTCTGGAACCCCTTGTTCCAAACCCGGTGGGCTGGAGGGGCTGGTGACCCAAAACATGTCCGAATCCGGTATTGATTCGCCTTGCTCAAAAGCGCGCACATCAACATTCGCCCTTTGCGCACAACGAATCGGCTCGCAATAACAAGGTACCTCAATCGCTATACTATGCCAGTTCATCGCCTGAAAAATCACTTCGATCACAGCCTGTGCGCCAGCCGCAATCAAGACGCACGCGGTATCGACGCCCAATGCATCCGCCAATGCCGAACGCGCCGGTTCGCCGTGCACATCGGGGTAATGCGCTGCCAAACCGGCATGGTCGTTAAGCCAATCGCCAAGCCAACGCGGTGCGCCATCAGGATGCAATCCTGTCGACAAATCCAGTATATTGGCAACATCGCATTGCCAGTCCCGCGCAGCCGCTTCAATACCGCCGCCATGTGGAAAATACCGCGGTAGCGATACGCTGGAATAAAAGGATCTCGCAACATCAGAAAACATGATACATCACCTGTTGCACCAATAAACTCAAGCCCGCAGCCCATAACAATGTATGGCGCACCACATAAACCGCATGTCTGGCTCCGGCAGCGGACAACGCTTGCGCATCCTCCATCCCGTAAAAGGGACGTTCGTCCACCACGCCATCCCGTTTCACGGAACCTCCCAAACGAACACTCGCCGCATACGCCAATGCCACTTCCGGCCAACCGGCATTGGGTGATGTATGGGTGCCGGCTTGTTCCTGAACCATTTTCCACGGTACGGATTGTCCCACGCGCAACATCAGCCATGCGGTCATACGTGCGGGAATCCAGTTCATCACATCATCTGATTTCGCCGCCAACCAGCCGAAATATTGGTAGCGTTCGTTGCGATAGCCCCACATCGCATCCAGCGTATTGACCATGCGATACAGCGCCACACCAAGCCCTCCGCCTGCAACAAACCAGAACAATGGCGCTATCACGGCATCCGATGCATTTTCCGCCAGTGATTCCACAGCGGAACGGCGCGTGTCTTCACGCGTCATGCCCCGCACATCACGGCTGACGATTAAGGCAACTGCTGCACGCGCCTGTTCCAGGGTTGGCGCATCCAGCACACGACGCACATGTCCAAACAGGGATTTCCAGCCCAGCGATAACCATAAAACAAACACATCAAACAACCAACCCGATAAACCATGTCCAAGCCATAGCAGCACCAACGGCAATGCCAGAACCAAACACCACGCTGCAACACCGGTTTTGCGATGGCTGGCATATAAAAAAGCTTCACACCAGGTCGCCCAGCGCCCGAACCATGCCACCGGATGCCAACGGTTGGATGGGTCGCCCACCCACCATTCCAACCCATATGCCAGCAATAATGTCAAAGCGCTTCACCTTCAGAGCACGCAAAAAAATCCAGCAAGAAGCGTTGAATCGCAATATTATTCATCAATGCCGCCTCGTCCTCACTTGTTTCTTTAGCCGTAACGAATCTTTACTCAGGCGTCCGCAAACGCGGTTACGCCCTTCCGCGCAGTCGATTGCTCATAAGTTCGACAGGATCCTGGCCTTTGTGGTGAATAATGCCGATAAAAATTCCGGATAAATTTCACGCTCCAGAGTATCGGCCAGTATATTCAGCGAAGCCAGTGTCCGCTGCTGCTGGTGGCTCTTCAACGCTTTCATACGGTAAAAAATAGGGTGGTAATGCCCAGACACATCTTGTAGAACGAATGGTTACAACAACAAGTTG
>CAYOUW010000038.1:0-16880 GCA_964407235.1 uncultured Zetaproteobacteria bacterium
TGTGTCTGGGCATTACCACCCTCTTTTTTACCGTATGAAAGCGTTGAAGAGCCTGAAATGCTTATGCGTCTGGGATGATGGTTGCGCGCAGCAGGTTATGATACTGTCATTGCATGCCCGGGCAGCGCGGACCGGGAGATTGTGGCGCAGGCAATCCGTGAGGATCGGTTACTGATTACCTGCGATTGCGGAATGGCTGCGTGGAAAGCGACTGACCGTGTCGCCGATGATGGTGAATAGAAGGAGAATGTGATGAGTGAGAAATTTGTACCGGTGATTGGAGGTAAACAGCCGGAAGCTGCCAACATCGTTATCTTTGGCGCGACGGGCGACCTGACCAAACGTAAGCTTCTTCCAGCACTGGCGCATATGCACCTCTGGGATCTTCTCGGGCCCTGTTCCCGCATTATTGGCGTCATGCGGAAACATTTCTCACAGTCCATCTGGGAGGATTATGTACATGAAGCGCTGCTTCAGTTTTTTCCGGAGGCTATTCTGAACCCGCGTTCATGGGCGAAAATCAAAGATAAACTGGAGGTGGTTGTGGGCGAACTGGCTGATCCGGCGCTGTATCAACAACTTGCCGGGGCCATGCGAAAGCTTGATGGAAAGAAGAACGTCCTGTTCTACCTGGCGATTCCTCCGTCATGGTATGAGACCGTAGCGAGGAACTTGCGTGAAGCAGGACTGGCGGATGAGGACGAAGGATTTCGCCGCATTGTCATTGAAAAGCCGTTTGGCATGGACCTGGCCAGCGCCGAGGCGCTGAATCAAAGTTTGCAGGCGCATTTCGATGAGGCGCAGATTTACCGTATTGACCATTACCTGGGTAAGGAAGCCGTGCAGAACCTGATGGTTTTTCGCTTTGGCAATTCAGTGCTGGAACCCTTGTGGAACCGAAATTATATCGACCATGTGCAGATTTCCGTAGCGGAATCACTGGGCATTGAATACCGGGCGGGTTATTACGAAAAGGCCGGCGCGCTCAGAGACATGATCCAGAGCCATCTGATTCAGGTGATGAGTATCGTGGCGATGGAGCCGCCATTGTCGCTTGCCGCTGATGATGTGCGCAATGAGAAAGTGAAGGCGATGCGCGCCATACGCCGGATGCGTCCGAAGGATGTCCCCGGTCATGCGGTACGGGCGCAATATGGAACGGGGATCGTGGATGGTGAACATGTTCCGGCATATCGGGAAGAACGGGGCGTTGCCGATGATTCGGCCACGGAGACCTTCGCCGCCGTCAAGCTGTATATCGATAACTGGCGCTGGCAGGGGGTGCCGTTCCTGTTGCGTACCGGTAAACGTTTGCCTCAACGTGTGTCTGAAATTTGTATCCGCTTCAGGGCACCGCCACAGACCTTGTTTGATCTTGATGATACCATCGTACGCAATAATGAACTGATTTTCCGGCTGCAACCGGATGCGGGGATGTTGTTGACTATGACAGCCAAGCAACCGGGTTTGTCGATGGACCTGCGTGGCATCCAGTTGGATGCACCCTATGCCCTGGCCGGTTCGAGTATGCCGGATGCCTATGAAACACTGTTGTATGATGTGCTGATCGGCGAGGCGGGATTGTTTCTCCGCGCCGATGGCGTTGAGGAATGCTGGCGCGTGGTTGAGCCGATCATCGAGGCATGGGCCGGGGGAAAAAATATTAATACCTATCCTGCAGGCAGCTCTGATATACCGGAGATGAATGCGCTCATGGACGATTGTGAGGGCGGTTGGCGGGATTTGTCTGGCACTGAAAATGCGTATTCACGTTTTTCCTGATACGGATAAGCTGGCGGTTGAGGCCGCCCGGAAAATCACCCGTGATTGTGAACAGGCGATAGCGGATCGGGGGATATTCCACTGGGTGCTGGCGGGAGGTAACACACCGAAGAAATGCTATGAATTATTGCGCGACGCCGAACTGAACTGGAATCGTATGCATGTCTGGTTTGGAGATGAACGATGTCTTCCCGTTGGGGATGCTGAACGCAATGATGTGATGGCCGATAAAGCATTGCTGTCGTATGTACCTGTGCTTTCCAACCATATTCATCGCATCCATGCCGAACTTGGTCCGGAAAAGGCGGCGGACGATTATGCAGTGCGATTGGCTGACGCCCCACCGATGGATCTGGTATTGCTTGGGATGGGCGAGGATGGGCACACGGCAAGCCTGTTTCCCGACAATCCGGCGCTTGACGACGAACGTCTGGCCGTGCCTGTATTCCATGCGCCAAAACGACCGCCTGAACGTGTTTCAATGGGTTATTCAGTGTTGAATCAGGCCAGAAAGCGTATGGTGATGGTGGCAGGGGAGAGCAAGAGGAATGCATTACAGCGTATCCGGCAAGGCGAACCGTTGCCCTCGGCGCGTCTGGCGGCAAGCGATTGGTATGTGGACGAGGATGCGGCGGGCTGAGGCAGCTTCCGTAATGTTCCCCGTGTCCGTAAGGAAGAGCCTTTTCCTGTCGCCATGGCGTTGATTGCCGTCATTTCCCCACTATTGAGAGACACGCAGTGGCGTTGCTAAGCGGATAAGCCTTACCAACGATCCCTGGCCGCACGAATATGGGAGAAAACGGTGATCGGATCGTCCTTGATCCCATGTTTGCCAGCATAGTATTTTCTGAACTCTTCATTAGCCGGAAGCAGGAACGGATTGGTAGCTAACTCCTCTCCGATGGTTCCGGGGATGGTCGGAAGCCCTTGCCGACGTCTGGCGCTATCCCGTTCAAGCCTTTTTTTCACCGCATCATCCTGCGTTACGCGATCGATACAGAATGCAAGATTTTCCAGTGTGTATTCGTGCGCGCAATAAAAACGGGTGGATGGTGGCAGCGCCATAATTTTGTTCAGGCTGTTCCACATCTGTTCCGGCGTGCCCTCAAACAGACGTCCGCAACCCGCGCCGAACAGCGTATCGCCGCAAAAGAGGGCACCTTCGATGACATAGGCGATGTGCCCGCGCGTATGGCCCGGCACGGACAGGACGAACACATCCAGATTACCGAGGCGGAGTGCGTCACCTTCGCTCACGGGCTGGTTCAGGGCGGGAATACGCGCCTCATCACAGGAAGATCCAATGACCGTACAGCCATACTTCGACTTTAATTCCAGATTGCCGCCGACATGATCCCAGTGATGATGCGTATTCAAAATATGTGTCAGTTTCCGGTCAAGCGCCCCGCAAACAGCCTCCACGGGCGCGGATTCTGCCGGATCGACACATGCCAGCGCATCATCCATTTCGATC
This sequence comes from uncultured Zetaproteobacteria bacterium, assembly GCA_964407235.1. Lineage (GTDB taxonomy): Bacteria > Pseudomonadota > Zetaproteobacteria > Mariprofundales > Mariprofundaceae > JAUZQZ01. The sequence goes on from CAYOUW010000038.1 coordinate 3,257, forward strand.
AGGTAGATATAATTATCCCGCAAGGCCGGGATTTGATGAATGGTCAATCCGTGATGAGCATAAGACCACATATTCAAAGCATAGCCGCGATCGCTTGTCAATGTCATCAGGAAAAAATTCTTTCTGATTATGTGGTGTACATCATCCGTAAGTTTGCTATCATTGCAACCCCGATTTTGTTACAAGGAGAAAGAAAATGAGCGAAGATTGTTGTTGCAAGCACCATTCCGTTGCAGGAAAAAAGAACATGGGCGTTCTTGTTACCAGGCAAGCCCCGGATTTTACGGCAACCGCCGTGATGGGTGACAATGCACTCAAGGAAGATTTCAGTCTTTCGGACTACCAGGGCAAGTATGTGGTGATGTTTTTCTACCCGCTGGATTTCACCTTTGTCTGCCCGTCCGAGATCATTGCCTTTGATCACAGGCTGAAGGAATTCGAAGAACGTGGCGTACAAGTGATTGGCATTTCCGTAGATTCGCATTTTACTCATCTGGCATGGAAGAACACCCCGGTCAATGAGGGCGGTATTGGTAATATCCGGTATCCGCTGGTATCGGATCTCTCCAAACAGATTTCCACGGACTATGATGTGTTGCTGGATGGCGCAATTGCCTTGCGCGGTTCCTTCCTGGTCGACAGGGAGGGCATGGTGCGCCATCAGGTGGTGAATGATCTGCCATTGGGGCGTAACATTGACGAGATGCTTCGCATGGTGGATGCATTGCAGTTCCATGAGGAGCATGGCGAGGTGTGCCCTGCCGGTTGGGACAAGAGCAAGAAGGCGATGGACGCCTCTCCCGAGGGCGTGGCTTCCTATCTGGCTTCCGAAGCGGAAAATCTTTAATAGTAGAGTCTATCCTCACTCTGGAACGGCCCTTCGGGGCCGTTTTTTTGAGCCTGTTTCATGATGAAGTCGTAAAAAGTCCGTCCATGGCCTTTTTACTCCAGGGAAGGAGTGCGTAGCCGTGCCTACGGACGACCGATCAGGTGAATTGCGCTTGCGCAAGAGGGTATCCCCTGGGGGGACGAGGGATTCGTTGTGAACAAAGGAACAAGCCAGGGGCGTGGCAGTATTTATGAATAGTGCAGGTTAGTGATTGGTTTTATTGTGTATTGTGATTAAATTTCATGTTACGATTCCAATTATGAAAATATCCAAATTATTATTAATTCTTGCGCTGCTGGTACTGGCCGCCTATGCTTTTTCGACTTGGTTCGGGTTTGATAACCATCTGGCCTCCTATGCACTCAAACATGAAGGGGAGTTGCGTGTATCCGCTGAACAGGGCGACGCCAAAGCGCAATTCCGTCTGGGGTCGACCTACAGTCGCGGGCTTGGCGTTAAAAAAAATGATGATGAAGCTCTGAAATGGTATCGCAAGGCCGCGGAGCAGGGTTATGCCAGGGCGCAATACAATCTTGGTATGATGTACTATTTTGGCAAGGGAGTGCCACAGAATAATGTAATCGGGTATCAATGGGTCATTCTGGCCGCTGACCGGGGCGAAAAGGTAGCCAAGAAGGCGATGATCGTGTTGGCGAAAAAAATTCCTGCCGAGCAAATTGCCCAAGCACGAGCCGCGGCGAAAGCCTGGAATCAAACACACAAATAAGGACAGATCACGCAGGGCCTTTGTTCACAACGGATTCTTGCGAGAAGGGGTGTAACCGTGTTTACGGGCGCCTGATCGAGGGTTCGTTGCGCTTGTCCACGTGCCATCGCACAGGCAGGGGCGAAGGAACCAGTGAGGACGCGGCAGTATTTATAAACAGTTCAGGCTAGATTGTCTCCATGCCGGAAAAAAACAAACGTCAGATCTGGTCGTGGGCCATGTACGACTGGGCTAATTCCGCCTTTGCCACCACCGTGATGGCCGGTTTTTTTCCTATTTTCTTCAAGCAGTACTGGGCCGTAGACATGGCTGCCAGTAAAAGCACTTTCTGGCTTGGCCTGGCGAATGGGGTTTCCGGTCTGCTGGTAGCGGTCATGGCCCCGGTGTTGGGCGCGATGGCGGATCAGGGGGGAGGAAAGAAACGCCTGCTCATCTTCTTCACCCTGCTTGGAGTCGTGATGACGGCGGGATTGTATTTTGTCTCCCGGGGCATGTGGCCGTGGGCGGCCGCGCTCTACCTCCTGGCCGGGATCGGTTTTTCGGCCGGCAACATTTTTTATGACGCCTTGCTGACTGATATCTCCGCGCGTGATTCACTGGATCGAAATTCAGCGCTGGGTTACGGGCTGGGCTATCTGGGCGGGGGCGCACTCTTTACGCTGAATGTCCTGGCTACCCTGCATCCGGCCTGGTTCGGATTGGCGAATAGCCATGTGGCTATTCGCGTAAGCTTTGCCAGCGTGGCTATCTGGTGGATGCTGTTTTCCCTGCCCCTGATGCTGTGGGTGCGTGAAGCGCGTCCCGGGAACGGGAAATTCGGACGATCGCTGATTCAGGCCGCCATGCGACAGTTTCTCGATACCTTCCGGCACATTCGATCCCTGCGTCAGGTATGGACGTTTCTTATCGCCTACTGGTTGTACATTGATGGCGTGGGCACCATTATCCGCATGGCCATCGATTATGGTCTGGCGCTTGGATTTAATGTTCGTGTGCTTATTTTATCCTTGCTGCTCACCCAGTTTATCGCCTTTCCGGCAGCCATCGTGTTCGGACGCATTGGCGAGAGATTTGGCGCCAGGTCCGGTATTCTTATTGCCATCGTCGTTTATTCCATGCTCTGCGTATGGAGCGTCTTCATGCGAAACGCATACGATTTTTATTGGCTGGCGGGGGTCTCCGGGTTGGTGATGGGAGGGATTCAGACGCTTAGCCGATCCATGTACGCATGCCTGATTCCAGTGGATCAGGCCGGTAAGTTTTTCGGCTTTTACAATATGATGGGAAAGTTCGCGGCCGTGTTGGGGCCGCTGCTGATGGCGCTGGTCAGCCTGGTGACCGGCAGTAACCGGCTTGCGGTATTGTCCGTGACGGTGCTGTTTATTGCGGGGGGGCTGATGCTTTTGCGTGTGAAGGCGGAGACATGATGCAAAAATAACCGGAAAAAAGGGCAGCCCATAACAGAATACAGGCCACCCTTTTGCACTTTTAGCCTGCATTATTCATGAATCGCCGTGATGCTTGCGCCGGACCTTTGTTCGTAGCGGATTCCGAGGAAAGAGGCCGTAGCCATGCCTACGGACGACCGACGAGGGATTCGGTGCGGATAAAGGAACAAGCAAGGGCGCAGCAGCATTTGTGAATAATGCAGGCCTCTAGCTGTAATAGCCGACCATACTCTCAAGCGAACGTGCCGTAATCTCCGGGGCATGGCCCGCGGAACCAAACACCTCAAAGCGAGCCTTGCATATGCCTTTCATGGCATCCTTGGCTGCTTTGTAGTATTTACGCGGATCAAAGTTTGATGTGTTTTCCGCCAGATGCTTGCGAATCGCGCCGGTAGAAGACATACGCAGGTCCGTATCAATATTCACCTTGCGCACGCCGTACTTGATGCCTTCGACGATTTCCTCAACCGGGACGCCATAGGTTTCGCCCATTTCACCACCGTAGGCGTTGATGATTTTAAGCCAGTCCTGCGGCACGGAAGATGAGCCGTGCATCACCAGATGCGTATTCGGAAGTTTGGCGTGGATTTCCTTGATACGGTCAATCGCCAGAATGTCGCCAGTCGGCGGACGGGTGAATTTGTAGGCGCCGTGGCTGGTGCCGATAGCGATGGCCAGAGCATCCACTCCCGTTTTCCCAACGAAATCGACAGCCTCGGCAGGATCCGTCAACATTTGATCATGGGTCAGTTTTCCTTCCGCCCCCGATCCGTCTTCTTCGCCTGCCTCTCCTGTTTCCAGAGAACCCAGGCAGCCCAGCTCGCCTTCAACGGATACGCCGCCCGCATGCGCCATTTCGACAACCTTGCGGGTAACTTCAACATTGTATTCGTAGGTGGACGGCGTTTTGGCATCGGCCATCAGCGAACCATCCATCATGACGGATGAAAATCCTGACTGGATCGAACGAAGGCAAACTGCGGGTTCAGAACCGTGATCCTGATGCATGACTACCGGAATATGCGGGTATTGCTCAATGGCGGCAACAATCAAATGACGTAAGAACGGTTCTCCGGCATAGGATCGGGCGCCTGCCGAGCCTTGCATAATCACAGGTGAACTCACCTCGTCGGCAGCTTCCATAATGGCATGCACCTGTTCCATATTGTTCACATTGAACGCCGCCATGCCATAGTCATTTTCCGCGGCATGATCCAGCAACTGTCTCATCGAAATTAACGCCATTTTATCCTCCTTTGGTTGTTTCTAGCCCATCATTGTGGCCCGAGTGAGCCCTAAAATCAAATCATTGCAGGCTGTTGCCAACATGAATAATTTTCATTGCATTGGTGCCTCCTGCATGACCCATGGGCGTTCCCAGCGTCATAACGATTAAATCATCATGCACGACCAGTTTGTCACGCAACATCACCGAAATCGCCTCGCGCGTGGCCCTGGGCGCATCCGTCTCGCCATAACTTCCACTAACCGGCCTGGAGATGACGTTACGGAAGAGGGTGACGCGTCCCGCGGTTGTGTCCTTGGGCGTCAGTGCATAGATAGGAACCTTGGACAGGTGCCGCGACATGTACAACACCGTGCTTCCACTTTGCGTAAATGCGGCAATGGCCTTGACCGGCATGGCATGGGATGCATCCATGGCTTGCCGGGCAATACATTCATCCACGGAGCGGGGAGGGTAACGCGGGTCGCGCGTCGTGGAGGAAGGCATAACTTTCTGTTTCTCCGTCTCGATACACGTGCGGTGCATGGCTCGCACGGTTTCTACCGGATATTTTCCTGTCGCGGTTTCGCCGGAGAGCATAATGGCATCGGTGCCGTCCAGAACAGCATTGGCGACGTCATTGACTTCGGCCCGCGTCGGAATCGGGCTGTTGATCATGGATTCCATCATCTGGGTGGCTACAATCACGGGGCAATTGTAATGCGGCGCCTTACGAAGAATGCGCTTCTGAACCGGCGGCACGGCAGCATCGCCAATTTCCACTCCGAGATCGCCACGTGCTACCATGACCACGTCAGATTCTTCAAGAATACTGTCCAGGTTATCGACTGCCTCGGCGCGTTCCACCTTGGCTACCAGGCCTGCATGGCCTCCTGCTTCGCGTACCAGTTTTCGGGCATATTTCATATCCTCGCCATCACGAGGAAAGGAAATAGCAATGTAATCCACACCGATGTCACAGGCGGTTTTGATGTCTTCCTTGTCTTTCTCCGTCAGCGCGGTAGCGGAAAGGCCGCCACCGGCGCGGTTAATACCCTTGTTATTCGACAGCTCTCCGCCAAGGACGACGATACAGTGAATTTCCCGGCCTTTGATTTTTTCGACATCCATGACAATCAGACCATCGTTGAGCAGCAGGCGTGCACCCGGCTCGACATCATCGACCAGATCCCTGTAGGTCAGGCCAACGCGTTCATTATCACCCTCATCCAGACTCAGCGCGGCATCCAGAATGAAGCGCTGGCCGGGAGTAAGGAACGTTTTACCATTCCTGAATTTGCCACAGCGAATCTTCGGTCCCTGCATGTCGGCGAGGATGCCAACGCAGACGCCATGTTTTTTTGCGACCGCACGCACACGCATGGCGCGCGTACGGTGTTCCTCCGGCGTGCCGTGTGAAAAATTCAGGCGGACGACATTAACGCCCGCGGTCACCAGCTTGTCCAGCATTTCCGGAGAATCGGAGGCCGGGCCGAGGGTTGCGACGATTTTGGTTCTTCTGAATTCAGTCACCGGGCTGCACGCGCTTCAAGCATCGCTACGGCAGGCAGTTTCTTGCCTTCAAGGAATTCAAGGAAGGCGCCGCCGCCGGTGGAAATGTAGGAAATCCTGTCGGCAATATCGTACTTGGCGACCGCCGCCAGCGTGTCGCCGCCACCGGCGATCGAGAAGGCGGGCGAATCAGCAACCGCCAGGGAAACAGTCCTGGTACCTTCGCCAAACTGATCGAACTCAAAGACGCCCACGGGACCATTCCAGACGATGGTGCCGGCCTTCTTGAGAATATCGCCCAGTGCGGCCGCGGAATCCGGGCCTATATCGAAAATCATGTCGTCATCGGCGACCTCGGCAACAGGCTTGAGCGTTGCTTCGGCGGCCGGAGCGAATTCCTTGGCGCACACCACATCGGTTGGAACCGGAATGTCGCTGCCACGGGATCGCGCATCAGCCGTCAGTTGCTTGCAAATGTCAATCAGATTCGGTTCATACAGAGACTTGCCGACATTGTGACCGCCGGCTGCAATGAAAGTATTGGCGATACCGCCTCCGACCACCAGTTGATCCACCACGGTGGATAACGATTCCAGTACGGTCAGTTTGGTGGAAACCTTGGAACCGCCGACAATGGCAACCAGAGGGCGGGCCGGGTTATCCAGCGCCTTGCCCAGCGCCTCAAGCTCGCCCGCCAGGAGCGGACCCGCGCATGCCGTCGGAGCAAACTTCCCCGCGCCATGCGTTGAAGCCTGGGCGCGGTGCGCCGTACCAAAGGCGTCCATCACATAAATATCACACAGCGAGGCATATTTTCCGGATAGTTCGTCGTCGTTCTTCTTTTCGCCGACGTTGAAACGAATATTTTCCAGCAGCACCAGTTCGCCATCCGCAATTTCGGGTGCAACATCGAGGTAATCCCTGATCAGGCGAACTTCCTTTTCCAGAAGTCCGGAGAGGTGACGGGCGATGGGGGCCAGTGAGAACTGTTCATCATATTCACCTTCGGTCGGGCGTCCCAGATGACAGCAGACCATTACCCTGGCGCCTGCGTCCATCGCATACTTCATGGTCGGCAGACTGGCGCGAATGCGTGTGTCATCGCCCACCTCACCATCGACAATCGGCACATTCAGGTCTTCACGGATTAGTACGCGTTTGCCGGCCAGATCAAGATCAGTCATTTTGATTACAGGCATGTTCTTACTCCTTGATGGATCGCTGCAGGCTGATGACTTCGTAAGAAGTCATCAAAACGCCCATGGATGGACGCGCAAATCAAGAGCTTGCGGCGCGGCATCCTGTTGACGGTAACTGCTAGTGGGTTGCGACGTGATGTACGAAACGCATCATATTGCAGGTATAACCGTATTCGTTGTCATACCATGCAACCAGCTTGACGAAGGTGCTGTCCAGCGCGATCCCCGCGCCTGCGTCAAAGATGGCTGAATAACTGCATCCGCGGAAGTCGGTGGAAACCACTTTTTCGTCGGTGTAGGCAAGCGTATCGCCAATGCCCGGAGTTTCGGACGCCTTTTTTATGGCGGCGCAGATGTCTCCGTAACTTGCTTCGGTGTTCAGTTCAACGGTCAGGTCAACCACGGACACGTCGGAACTGGGGATGCGCAAGGCCATGCCGGTCAGCTTGCCGTTCAGATCCGGCAGCACCTTGCCGACAGCCTTGGCTGCACCGGTGGAAGACGGGATGATATTTTCCAGGATGCCGCGACCGCCTCGCCAGTCTTTCATGGAAGGGCCGTCAACCGTCTTCTGGGTCGCCGTTGCCGCATGCACGGTCGTCATCAGACCGCGTTTGATGCCGAAATTGTCGTGTACTACCTTGGCGACCGGCGCCAGGCAATTGGTGGTGCAGGATGCGGCCGACACGATGGCCTGACCGGCATAGGCATCGTGATTGACGCCGTAAACGAACATCGGGGTCGCATCTTTGGAGGGTGCGGACTGAACCACCTTCTTCGCACCGGCAGCGATATGAGCCTGACAGGTTTCCCCGGTCAGAAAGAAGCCGGTACATTCGAGGACCACATCAGCGCCGACCTCGTTCCATTTCAGGTTTGCCGGATCGCGCTCGGCAGTCAGACGAATCTTCTTGCCATTGACGATCATCTTGTTCCCCTCAACGGCGACATCGCCGTTAAACAGGCCGTGTACGGAATCATGCCTGAGCATGTAGGCCAGATACTCAGGATCCAGCAAATCGTTGATGCCGACAATTTCCATATCGGTGAACTCTTTTGCCACGGCACGGAACGCCATGCGGCCAATACGGCCAAAACCATTGATGCCAACTTTAATTGTCATGCTCCTCTCCTTTTTTCATTTTATATTAAACCATTAAACCAGTTCGTTGACTGCCGCAACAACCGCTTCCGCGGTGATACCGAATTCCCTGAACAACTCGGAAGCGGGTGCCGATTCGCCAAAGGCGTCAATACCGATCACCCTGCCGTTCAGCCCTGCATATTTACCCCAGAAACCGGTAACGCCAGCTTCGACGGCGACACGCGCGGTGACGGACGCAGGCAATACGGATTCTTTATAGGCGTCATCCTGGGCATCGAAGCGCTCGGTGCACGGCATGGAAACGACGCGCACCTTCTTGCCGGACAGTTCCTGCTGCGCGGTCAACGCCAACTGCACTTCGGAACCCGTGGCGATAATGAGTGCATCGGGCGTCCCCTCACAATCGCTCAATACATAGCCGCCACGTTCGATATCGGATACCTGTTCATCGGCGTAGTCGTTGCATGGAAGACCTTGACGCGTGAAGATCAGCGCACTCGGAGAATCACGCCGTTCGATCGCAACCTTCCATGCAACCGCGGATTCCACCGCATCGCACGGACGCCATGTATTCATGCGTGGAATCATGCGCAGGGTGGCAATCTGTTCAACCGGCTGATGGGTCGGGCCGTCCTCGCCCAGACCGATAGAGTCATGGGTATAGACGAAGATAGTGCCGATCTTCATCAGCGCGGACATACGGATCGCATTGCGTGCGTATTCGGAGAACATCAGGAAAGTGCCACCGAACGGAATCAGACCGCCATGCAGCACCATACCGTTCATCATGGCGCTCATGCCAAACTCACGAACGCCATAGTGGATGTAATTCCCTTCCGGCGTGTTTTTACCGAAGTCTGCAGCCTCCGGCCATCGGGTATTGTTCGATGGCGTCAGATCGGCGGATCCACCGACGAATTCCGGTAGCAGCCCGGCAAGGGTGCCGATGGTTTTACCGCTGGCAACGCGCGTAGCCCAACCGGGTTTTTCTTCACGCAACTGATTGATCCATGATGTTACGCCCTCTTGCCAGTTGGCCGGAAGTTCGCCCGACTGGCGGCGTTCGAATTCCGCGGCCAAATCAGGGTTTTCCGCCTTGTAGGCGTCAAAACGGGCCTGCCAGTCAGCTTCAGCAACGGCACCCTTGCCTTTGGCATTCCAGCCGGCATAAACATCATCGGGAATGACAAACGGATCATATGCCCAGCCCAATTCCTTGCGCACCAGCGCACACTCCTCCTCACCCAGCGGTGCGCCGTGGCACTCATGGCTACCGGCCTTGTTCGGCGAACCGAAACCAATGATGGTTTTGCAGCAGATCATCGTTGGCTGGTCCGTATTGGCGCGGGCGGTTTCAATGGCTACCCCGATTTCATCGGCATCGTGACCATTTACATTGCGGACAACTTGCCAGCCATAGGCTTCGAAGCGTCCCGGCGTATCGTCGGCAAACCAGCCTTCAACATTACCGTCAATCGAAATGCCGTTGTCGTCCCAGAACAGGATCAGCTTGCCGAGTCCCAGCGTGCCGGCCAGCGAGCACGCTTCGTGCGAGATGCCTTCCATCAGGCAGCCGTCGCCATGGAACACATAGGTGTAGTGATCGACAATCTCGTGTTCCGGCCTGTTGAACTGGCCTGCCAGCATGCGCTCGGCGATGGCCATGCCGACGGCATTGGCAATGCCCTGCCCCAGTGGTCCGGTCGTGGTTTCAATGCCCGGAGTATAACCGTATTCGGGATGCCCGGGGGTTCTGGAATGCAGTTGGCGGAACCGTTTGATCTCGTCCATCGGCAGATCGTAGCCGGTCAGATGCAGCAACGAATAGATCAGCATCGAGGCATGACCGTTGGACAGCACGAAACGATCGCGGTTGGTCCATGCGGGATTGACCGGATTATGCCGGAGGTAGTCGTTCCACAGGACTTCGGCGATGTCCGCCATGCCCATCGGTGCTCCCGGATGGCCGGAATTGGCTTTTTGCACTGCGTCCATGGACAGGACGCGGATGGCATTGGCCAGGTGTCTGTGATTATTGCTCATTGGTTTACCCCCTTGCTTGATTTTTGAATAGATGTTTTGAATAGATGTTAAACATGAACGGTGGTGATAACATGACGTATGTTGCCCATGCCGCCGTCAAGCACTACCGTGTCCGTGGTTTTATGCTGACCGTAGGCGTCATGGCCAACCTTAACGTGACGTACGTACGCGCCCGATGTCAGGCCGGTGGCAATGAACAGGCAATCGTCGGAGGTGACCAGTTCATCGCGGGAAAGAATGCGCGTGGTATCCACGCCTTCTTTCCTGCACAGATCCATTTCAAAATCCTTCTGCGGGGCCATACGACCGAACATCTCCGCACCCATGGCGCGGGCGGCGCATGCGGTGACGATACCTTCCGGCGTGCCGCCAATGCCGAACAGGGCATCCGATCCCATATTAAGAACAGCCTGGATGGCGCCGTTGACATCGCCGTCCGTGGCCAGACGAATTTTGGCCCCCGTCGCATACACTTCCTGCATCAGTTCCTGATGGCGCGGCTTGTCCAGGATAAAAATTTTGAGTTCACGCACTTCCTTGCCCAGCGCCCTGGCCAGTTGATTCAGGCGATCGGAAACAGGGGCTTCGGCGTCAATTTTGCCGCAAGCGGCTTTCGGATAAACCTGCTTGTCCATATAGAAGCATGAACCGGGGCGATACATAGAGCCTTCAGGTGCGGCTGCCAGTGTTACAATGGAACCCGGCATATCCTTGGCGAACAGGTTGGTGCCTTCAATCGGATCCACGGCGATATCCACGCCAAGACCTTCACCGGTGCCGACCTTTTCGCCATCGTACAGGGCGGGCGCTTCATCCTTGGCACCTTCACCGATCACAATCATACCTTTCATTTTGACTTGATTGATACAGGTACGCATGGCATCGACCGCCAGCCCGTCCCCTTCGTCTTTCTGACCGGATCCGACAAACGGCGCACAGGCGCGGGCGGCGGCCTCGCAAACTTCAACCAGATCAATTTTGAGATTACTGACACTGCTCATGCGCTGTTCCTCCCCCTGATGAATTCTGCGTACGCAACAGATCCGATGCCTGTTGCGGGTGCGTATGATAGTGGAAATGAACGGCAAAAGCGACCATGACCTGTTGCCCGGTCCGCCGGTTAAAGGATCGGGCGCCCGAGGGCGCCCGATCCTTTGTCCTGCTGATGTTCCCGAAATGGCTAGATCTTGAAATCCACCATGGCGTAGAACCAGTTGCCGTTCAGGGTGGAATTGGCAATGCCGGCGGAGTGGCTCCCGCCGGGGGCGTTGGCGGATATCGTGCCATTGCCGAAGTAATGGCTGTAACCAACTTGTAATTTGGTCTTTTTGGCCAGCGGATAGATGGCCGTGAGATCGATTTCCTGACCAAGATTTCTTGGCATGTCCACCGATGTAAGGACATAATTTTTGTTGAATGTTACCGTGCCGCTTCTTTGGCTCAGGAACTGATGGAGCTGGATAGCGATTTTCATCTTCTGCGTTGGCTTGATCCACGCCTTGATGACGATGTCCTGCAATCCCGCGGTGGGAATATTCAGGAATTTATCCATCAATCCATAGAATTTATGGTTCGTGGCGTACGGTGTGGTAAAGGTATGGTCCGTGTTGTCGGTCGTGTTGTTATCGCCGGACAGGTAATCATACCAGAAGGCGACGTGCGCTCCGTGCATGACATCGATTCCTGTACCCAGGGATGCGGTCAGCATATAGGCCCTGATGTTTGTTGTGGTCGTTTTGCTGCCAAACTCGTAGGCGCCGTCGAAACGGAAACGGACGCTGTGGTTCAGGACATTGAAATGTTTGGCCACGAATCCACCTACGTATTTGATGTTTCTGGCGACGTTGGGGGATGTCTGTTTGGGTTGATTCTTAACGAAGGTCTTGCCAGTCCTCGATGGATTGAGCGCGTAATAGACGTAGGGGGTGATGCGGTCGCCCTTGTCGCCAAGTTTGTAGCTGAGTCGCGCACCGGCAAAGCTTGAATTGAAGGTGCTGACATCGGCAATAGTGCTTGTGAGCGTCGGATGGGTATGAATGGCCACTGTCTGACCATAGAAGGTGGTCAGGCTCAGGTTGTTGATATACTGGCCGAGGTTCACATCGCCGCGAACCGCGTCGAAGCTCTGGCCCTGCTGAATCCAGTTGATGTTGCCGAACAGCCGGTCCCCGTCGAAATGGATCTCCTGGCGACCGCCCTTGAGGTCAATGCCGGTGCCCAGCACATTGGCGAGATCGATATAGGCCCGGTATACATTCAGGGCGCCGGTGTTCACGCTGGTGCTGGTCTGAGTGATGGATGGCGGCGCCGTGGTCGGGTTTTCCCCGCCCCAGGTGCGTACGTCCTGAAGCTGGATGAAGGCGGACGTGTCGCTGTCCACGATGGCCTTGACGCCCAGTCGCGTTCTTGTCGTCGTAAACGAGTTGTAATTGCCCGACTTTGCCCCGAGGACGCGATCCGCGAATTCAGAACGTGGCCGAAGCTCGGCGCTGAACTTAAAGTCTACCGCCTGGGCGAACTGACCGAAGAAAAAAACGGACGCCATCAACAGTAGAGACTGATAGAAATACTTTCTGATATGCATAAAAAAACCTCCCCTTATTATTAAGTATCCGCGTATGCGGACTGTTCTAGTTTTTAATACCTTTGTGTCGTTCAACATGGCAATGCCGGGAACCGGACTCTCACTTTTATATAGAATATCCAATGTTTTCATGTTGATTCGTTGTGGCCAGTATGAACCCTTTATCGCAGCCAACATAAACCCCTCGCGGCCAGCATAAACAAACCGCACTTTCTCGCCAATGTGGGCTGAAGTCTGGAAATCATGGCGCGGCATTACCTTGATCTAGGTCAAAGTGTTGCAAAAAGCCACAGTTGGTCTTAAGGCAGGCTAGCCTGAACTATTTATAAATACTGCCGCGCCCTCGCTTATTCCTTTGCCCGCAACGAACCCCTCGTCCCCCATCTGTGATGAGGCTAGCGGATTATTGCGTGTTCTGGCGGGCGCACAGGCGCATCCATGGGCTGCCATTGAAGAAGCGAGAACCATTCGCATATTGATGAATCAGTTTAACGATCATCTCGCTTGCGCCGCCCCGTATGATGAAAGGTAGTATTGGCGGTGGAAGGCGGCGGCTAAAGACCGCGACATCTTTTGGAGCTTTAGAGCCTGATGCTTAACGTGGCCTGTCATGGGAGACTCGTACCCCGGATTGCCTCTATAAGAGCGAATGTTAAAATCTGCTTCCAACCGGAGAAACCCAAAAATCACCTGACCAAAAATATCCATACCAACTACAAATATCTCATTCAACAATCTGGATTGAATACAAATTACTGCGCATGCGATGGGTCAGTTCCTATGAGCAGAAGCGGGTCAACTTCTGTGAGTCCCCAAGGTCAGTTTTCATGAGCATAAGCGGTCAATTTCCATGAGCGTCCAAGCCTGAGGCTATTTCCGACCCCGTACAGGT
>CAYOUW010000039.1:0-16263 GCA_964407235.1 uncultured Zetaproteobacteria bacterium
CTTCATGCGCAACTTCCAGATCGGAGACCGCCGTTTCCAGCACCGGATCCCAGTTTACCAGACGTTTGCCACGGTAAATCAAACCTTCTTCGTGCAGGCGAACAAACACTTCGCGCACGGCCCGGGATAGCCCCTCGTCCAGTGTGAAACGCTCGCGTGACCAGTCGCAGGAACATCCCATGCGTTTGAGCTGACCGATAATGGTTCCTCCGGAGTGCTCCTTCCAGTCCCACACCCGATCGAGAAACCGCTCTCGCCCCAGATCGCGGCGATGCACACCTTCCTGATCCAGCAAACGTTCAACCACCATCTGCGTTGCAATACCGGCATGATCCGTGCCGGGCTGCCACAAGGTGCTTTTGCCGCACATACGCTGCCAGCGAATCAAAATATCCTGTAACGTGTAGGAAAAGGCATGACCCATATGCAGTGTGCCGGTCACGTTCGGCGGTGGAATGACGATACAATATGCGCCTTTTCCATCTTGAGGCGAGAAGGCATCGGAGTTCAGCCATTGATCGGAAATGGCGGGTTCAACCGCCCGCGGATCATAGGTTTTGGCAAGTTCAGGAGATTTTTCCGTCATGTCCCTTCCCTGAGAACAGAATTTTTGTTGTAACTACTCATCTCACCCCTGATTTTCCCGGTAACTGCGTCAAACATGATCATTTACAGGAGCAAACTGCGCGTGTTTTCCTTGTTCCCGAACAAATCAGAGGCAACCTGAGTAGCTACGTTTTTTTATCTTCCGGCCTTAAACCTTCCAGATGCCGTCGCACGGCGTCTTCCACCATGCCGGGCAATATGTCGTCCAATTGCGTATGCAAGCGCTGGACAAGATCACTGGAAATATGACGTACCAGCTCATCAATGTTCGGATTATCCGGCGTTGAGGCCCGCGCGGGTGTCGTCAAAACGGCGTCATCGTCATCATCCGGGTCCGCGTTATTACTTTCCTGCGCTATATTGGCATGGCTACCAAAGGGAAGGCGTTCCTGCGGGTTGTCCACCAGCATGGATTCGCTCAACAGCACCCGGCGCGGGCGAGACGCATCATCTACATTCGGGGGTGAAGGCTCAAGTACCGGTGTTTTCCCGGCATCAGGCACGGATGCATCACCGGAACAGTCATCATTCTTCCCTGTGCCTTCCTTGAGAAGATGGTCAAGACTTTCGAGAATTTCATCAATGCTGGGAGCTTCGGCCATGCATGAATGCTACGGAAGCCAGCGCCGTTCGCAAAGAGGTTACGTCAGGTCTTTTTTTTCCTCCCCAGATATTGCGGATTCATGCTTAATTGCTGATAACCGCGAAACCGATCTCGTGATGCATGCAACAGTGGATCGCTCCATGCGTCTACAAAATCCACCACTGAAGAAAATTCGGTCAGGTCCGGAGGAATTTCACAGGTGCCGTTAACCAGAACCTTCGGTTGATTATCACGGCAGATATCCAATGCAAGCAAAATCGGGTGTTCGGTATTTTCAGCCTTATTCCCGCCGTCCGCGCCATGCGCCAGGAAGGATTCCGGATGCACCGTCCACAAACGCTCATTCAGCCGGGCCATAAAGCCAGGATCGGGACACAAAACAAGCACATGCGGCGTCAATCGTCCTCGCCGTAGCATCAGGCGGGCAATCCCCTCCACCCGGTCCGGTTCGTCCAGCCGCTCGAAATACACCCGGATGTCGTTAGCGCCCAATCTTTTCCTTCCACACGTTTACCAGAACAAGCAAGACGGCTATCGGGAGAATCAGCGTAAGCGGTTTTGCTGTTGATGGCTGGATATGATAGCCCAACCCCAAGACTACCGACTCAACGGCTGCGGCCAATCCGGGAATTTTCCAGCACCATGCGGATTTCTCCCATTTTGCTACCGGCCAATGTTTCGACCACTCCCAGAACGCCCACATGGTTACCATGCCAATGATCAGTCCGGCCGCGACATCCAGAGGAAAATGCACTCCGCCGTAAATGCGGCCGTATGCGGCAAGCAGGAACAAACCCGACACGCTCCACGCCTGCCATGCTTTCCCCCAAACCAGAAAAGCCAGAAGCGCCATGACGCCACACGATGTGGCATGGCCGGAAGGAAACGAATGAGAAGTCAACGTATTACCCAGTATATGAACATGTTCAAGTACGGCAGGGGGTCTCGGCATATCAAACATCCGCTTTAACAACTGCGTAATCAGGCCGGATAATAAGAATGCAGCCAGCGCCGCTCCTCCCGGATGCAAGCGGAATAACATGAGTAACGTACATGCCAGCGCAACAACCAACCCGTCGCCCAAACCGCTGACAATGCCAAACACAGCATCGCCTGCCGGGCTGTGGGCATTGTTGATGATCCGGAATAAATCATGGGACTGGCTTATCGCTTGCATGGCGACGACACTACTCACACTTCAGGCGCTGTTCCATAGCTTTACACAGGTAAAATACGAATTTCTCTGTTTCACCATGCACACGGGTATCTTACGTATCTTTCCTGTCCCCAACGGAGTTTTTCAGGTTAAATGATGTCCATAGCGGTCATAAAACCACTTCATCACAAAGGGAGGAAGCACGGTGGTCGCCGCAATTGTCAGAATCATTACCGCATACAAATCATAGTTGAATACGCCTGATATACGGCCTAATTCGGCAAAAATCAGTCCTACTTCCGCCCTGGGGATCATGGATATCCCGACAGCCCAGCGAAAATAGATGGATTCTTTAATCAGGAACGCGCCAATCAGTTTGCTCAGTATGGCCAGAACTATAAATGCCAGGCTCATTTGCCAGACGGAAAAAGAACCCCAATCGACTTTTCGCAGATCCAGAGAGAGACCGACCATGACAAAAAATATCGGCGTGAACAGGTGGATAATGGGTTTCATATTATGCTCGATACGTTGAACGAAATGACTATCGGAATATTGCCATGACGTAGCGAAGGGGAGATAAAAATGACGCGACAGGGCTAAACCTGCCGCAAAGCCGCCCAACAGGGCGGGAGCGCCTACGGCATGGGCCAGCCATGCAAAAAATAATACAAGAATTATAACGGCAGTCGGGATCAGGCCCTCGATTTTACTCTTCTTGTTGTAGCGTCCAATCATGTCAGCCATGAATTTGGCGACAATGGGTGCCAGCAGCATGAAAATGACAACAAAAATCAATACCCTGCTGGCATTGGCGAAGCTTACGCCGCCTCCGGTGGAGAATTCAAATAACAGTGCCAACAGCACAACGCCGAGAACGTCATCCAGCACGGCAGCACCCAGGACGACCTGCGCTTCGTCGGATTGATGGCGGCGAAGGTCGCGGAGTACGCGAACGGTGACGCCAATACTGGTAGCGGTCAGCGTGCCGCCAATAAACAGTGATATGATCAACGACAGATCAAAGACCCAATAGCCAAGCGCGAAACCACCAAGAAATGGGGCGATAAACCCTCCCAGCGCCACAACCGATGCCGACTTTCCCCTGTTGACCATGTTGAGAATGTCGGTATCCAGGCCGACCTCAAATAATAGGAGAATGAGGCCAATTTCGGCGAGCATCTGGATGATCTCCGTAGGTTCGACCCAACCCAGCAGGCTGGGCCCAAGGAGAATGCCGGCAAGCATTTCGCCCATGACCGAGGGGATTTTGAGCCACGCGAAAATTTCACCGAGGGTTCGCGCAAACAACAGAATCAATATCAGTGAGAGAAAGAATGCGCTGGCTTCCATGATTAACTACCTTATCCGACTTTTGATATAAGTATTTTCCAATCTATTACATGAACCTGAGAAGGAGCGGCATGGCGGTTAATTTCATGCGGCCTTTAAGGTCTGTCCAATAGATTGTATCGAACAACCTGGCGCGAGCCTTTTGCATTTGTTTCCAGGCGTCAAGGCCGGATTGTTTTGTAACGACAATATCAAGGATTTTGAAGGTGATGCCGGGCTTGAGGTATTGCGCCGCGCCAGGCAATGATTCATGAATAATCCAGGACAGGGCAAGCATGCCATACCATGTTATCCTTTCCTGATGACGACCATTTTTTCATGGGTCATTTCCAGCATGGCCGAGCGGATGCCTTCCCGCCCAAGACCGGAGTCCTTGACGCCGCCGTAAGGCATATGATCTACGCGGTAGGTGGGAAAGTCGTTGACCACGACGCCGCCTGTATGCAGGCCATCAATGGCCTGATGTACGTGATGTAAATCATTACTGAAGATGGCGGCTTGCAAACCAAAATTCGACTGGTTGCACCACTGAATGGCCGTTTCCAGTTCCTCATAGGGCGTGACAGTGACCACGGGACCGAATATTTCCTTACAGCATATCCCCATGTCTTCTTTCACATGGGTGACAATGGTGGGCTCGATGATATTGCCGCAACCCATACGGCGACGTTTGCCGCCGTATGCAATGGTTGCGCCGGAAGAAACGGCTTCTTCAATCCATACCATGATGCGATCCGCGGCCCGTGAATGAATGACGGGTCCGACCACGACATCAGTTTTCCGGGGGTCGCCGACCTTCAGGGATCCGGTTTCAGTGATCAGACTATCCAGAAAAGCGTCAAATATGCTTGTCTGTGCATAAATACGCTGTACGGCGATGCAGGATTGACCCGCCTGGGCAAATCCCCCGAGCGCACAGCGTCTGGCCGCCCATGCAAGGTCGGCGGATGCGTCCACAATGGTGCCTGAATTGCCTCCCAGTTCAAGGACGACCTGCTGCTTCTCCATTTTTTTCTTTAAGGCCCATCCTACGGCCGGACTACCGGTGAATGTCACCATTTTGATCTCATCGCTGCTCAGCAGCAGAGTGAGATCCGCATGCCGAACGGGAAGCACGTTGAGACTGCCGGGCGGTGCACCTGCCTCACTGGCGATGCGCGCCAGAATAAGGGCGGAGATCGGCGTATTGGTCGCTGGTTTGATCAGAATCGGGTTACCCACGGCCAGCGCCGGAGCAACCTTGTGTGATACAAGATTCAACGGAAAATTAAAGGGACATATTCCCAGAACCGGGCCGATGGGTTCACGCCGGGTATAACCCTCATAGCCGATGCCGCGCTGCATCCCATCCATGGGGACGCATTCACCACAGAATCGCCTGGACTCCCCGGCAGCCCATGAAAACACGGCCAGCGTACGTTCGAATTCCTGTTCAGCAAACATTTTCGGTTTACCGCCTTCCATGATGAGGGCGTCAACCATTTCTGCCGTGGCGTCCTGCAATCCATCCACCATATGTTCCAGAATGGATGCTCTTTCAAAGCGGGACATATGTTTGAGCGTGAGAAATGCCTTGCCGCATCCACGTATGGCTTCGGTAATCTGTTTACGTCCCGCGACGGATACTGTTGCGACAGACGAACCGTCGTATGGATTCGTAATCTCCGTACTGTCTTTGCCCTCTCTGGCCTCGCCATTGATCCACAGGTAAAAATTAGGCGTTTTGGGCATGGTTGCCCTCCTTAAGCCCGGGATCCGGCATTGATATCCTGTGTCCAGGGCCAATGCCGGTTCCCGGGTTAAATAACCGATCCTCTTTTTATAGCACACTTCTTATGCAACGTGCCGTATGGCAAGCGGGTCTGTCTGCCGCTACACTGCCGGACTCATGGCAGACGGTATCACGAAACAGCAATATATCCGAAATTTTTCAATTATCGCTCATATCGATCATGGCAAGTCGACGCTCGCCGATCGTCTGATTGAGAAAACCGGCGCTTTGTCCGAACGCGAGATGAAAAAACAGGTGCTTGATTCGATGGATCTGGAGCAGGAACGCGGTATTACGATTAAGGCGCAGACCGCAAGCCTCAGCTATCGGGCGGAGAATGGTCAGACCTATGCGTTGAACCTGATTGATACGCCGGGACATGTCGATTTTACCTATGAAGTCTCGCGATCCCTGCAAGCGTGTGAAGGCGCTTTGTTGATCGTGGACGCAGCCCAGGGTGTGGAAGCGCAGACCTTGGCCAATGTTTATCTGGCATTGGAGAATGATCTTGAGATTATCCCTATTATCAACAAAATCGATCTTCCCAACGCCGATGTGGAAGAAGCTAAACGCCAGATTGAAGAAGTGATCGGTCTGGATGCTTCGGAGGCGATTGCCATTTCCGCCAAGACAGGCGCGGGCGTCGACGAGGTTCTGGAGGCCATCGTGGCTCGCGTGCCCGCGCCAAAGCCTTGCGATGACAGGCCCTTGCGGGCATTGGTGGTAGATTCCTGGTTTGATGCTTATGTTGGCGCGGTGGCGCTGGTGCGGGTATTTGAAGGCGTGCTGATCAAGGGGGACAGGGTACGCCTGATGTCCGCATCCGCGGCAACGTCTTATGATGTCCAGGACGTTGGCATCTTTATGCCACAACCCTTGTCGCGCAAGGCTTTGCATTCGGGCGAGGTGGGTTTTCTGGTCGCCGGCATCAGACAACTCGCGGAATTGCGCGTCGGCGATACGGTGACGCTGGACCGGCATCCTGCCGACGCGCCGCTATCCGGTTTTCGCGAGCCGAAGCCCATGGTGTTTTCCGGCCTGTATCCGATGGATTCCGGCGATTATGCCGAACTGCGCGATGCGCTTGAGAAACTGCATCTGAATGATCCGGCATTTACCTTTGATCCGGAAAATTCCTCGGCGCTGGGACTGGGTTTTCGCTGCGGGTTTCTTGGCATGTTACACATGGAAATTGTGCAGGAGCGGCTGGAACGCGAATATGCGCTTGATTTAATCAGTACCGCGCCATCGGTGGTTTATCGGGTGACGATGACGGATGGAGTCGTGAAGGATATTTCCAACCCCAGCGATTTTCCCGAACTCCAGCGCATCGACAGAATCGAAGAGCCGATGGTGCTTGCCAATATATTCACGCCGGAAGAATACGTCGGCGCCATGATAAAACTGTGTCAGGATCGGCGCGGGGCGCAACAGGACATGAGGTTTATCGGCCAGGGACGGGTGATATTGACCTATCAATTACCTTTGGCTGAAATGGTGATTGATTTTTATGACAAGCTGAAATCCGTGTCGCGCGGTTATGCTTCCATGGATTATGAGTTGGCAGATTTCCATACCGGTGATGTTGTGAAACTGGATATCCTGGTGCATGGCGAGGCGGTCGATGCGCTATCGTTGATTGTTCATCGTTCCATTGCCGAGGCTCGTGGCCGGGAACTGGTCAGGAAATTACGGCAACTGATTCCACGGCAGCAGTTTGATATTCCCTTGCAGGCGGCCATTGGTGGTCGTATTCTGGCCCGCGAAACGGTTAAGGCGGTGCGTAAGAATGTGACGGCCAAATGCTACGGTGGCGACATTACGCGCAAACGCAAGCTGCTGGAGAAGCAGAAGGCGGGCAAGAAACGGATGAAGTCCATCGGTAGCGTTGAGGTGCCGCAGGAGGCGTTTCTGGCAGTATTAAAACTCGGAGAGGAGAGCTGAATGGCGAAAAAGAAACCTGTATGGAGGGAGTGGACTGAATCGTTGCTGGTGATCGTAATCATTGCGGTTGTTATTCGCAGTTTTATTGTGGCGCCGTTCAAGATCCCGTCTTCCAGTATGGTGCCGACACTGGATGTCGGTGATTATATCTTCGTGTTGCGCTATCCTTACGGCTTGCGCATTCCGTTCACTAATCTACAGTTTTTTCCACATCCGCCCAAGCGCGGGGATGTGGTCGTATTCGATTATCCCGAGGACCGCAGTGAGGACTATATCAAGCGCATCATTGGCTTGCCGGGCGATGATATTCGTTACGAAAAGAATCGGCTGTATATTAACGGTAAAGAAATACCCCTGAAGAGACTGGGAGAACGCACGTACTTTATGGCGGATGGAGAGGCCGATGTGTCCGGACTGTATGAAGAACGGCTGTTCGGCGTAAACCATCAGGTGTTGCGAAAGAAATTCTCCATACGCGACGGTGAATGGAGGGTGCCGAAGGGTCGTTACCTGGTGCTGGGGGATAACCGTAATAACTCACGTGATTCACGTTTCTGGGGATTTGTGCCACAATCGTATCTGGTGGGCCGCGCCGCCATCGTATGGTGGTCATGGAACAGACATGCAAGCGCGGTGCGTTGGGACCGCATCGGGCATCTGATAAACTAGCCTGCATTATCCATGAATAATGCAGGCTAGCGCTGAACGGTACGAACAGGGGAGGTGGATGATGCGGTGCCAGAAAGGTTTTTCGGTAATTAAATTATTGTTATTTCTGGCGGTGCTGAGCGCCGGAACATGGGCCGCCTATAACATCATTCCCGTCTATAACACTTACTGGAAGGTGCAGGATGCGCTGAATGCTGTTACGCGCAATCTTTCCGGTCAGTCTGCCAGGGTGATTCGTAACAGATTACCGGATATTTTTCATGTCAAATACATTGGGTCCAATGATTTGCCACAGGAATTTTATGATAATCTGAAAATCAGGACGGACGGCGGGAGGATTGAAATCTCGTCGGCTTATCACGTTACATTATGGCTCCTGGGGCCACTTGAAAACGTGGATCCCGATGGAGATTATACTTCCGGCGATCTGAAAGGCATGGATAAATTACGTGACAGGGCACGCCTTGCTTTTGATTTCAAACCTCATGCGGAAACTCCCTGATGACTGATATGGCCAGCGATCTGGAAGATCAAATCGGCTATCGCTTCCGGAACGGGAGTTTGATGAAACAGGCCCTGACTCACCGGTCCACATCCGTTGAACACATGGAACGCATGGAATTCCTCGGAGACGCCGTTCTCGGGTCAGTGATTGCCGCCAGACTATACGAACAATTTCCACATGCCGCGGAAGGAAAGCTGACACGTATGCGTGCGGCGCTGGTGTGCAAGGATGGTTTGCTCGTCATTGCGCATCGATGGCGTCTTTCATCATACCTCCATGTGGGCGAAGGAGAGCGGGGTAAGGACGAAAAGATCAAATCCGTAACCATTGCGGCCAATGCGGTTGAGGCTGTTATTGGCGCAGTGTTTCTTGATGGGGGCTGGGAGCCTGTCTGTGCGCTGGTACTGAAGGCGTGGGCGGATTTACTGCGGGATGCGGACCAGACGGACGCACGCGATGCGAAAACACGCCTCCAGGAATTCACGCAGGCGCATGGTCTGGGATTACCGGAGTATGTGGTGCGCGATCTTGGCGCTGATTGTCACCCCCGTTTTGAAGCCGAATGCTTTGTGAATGGCGACAGAGCGGGGAGAGGGGCGGGAGAGCGAAAGAAAACGGCGGAAATGGAAGCCGCAATCCAGGCATGCCGCCGCTTGCCGGACAAGGCGGCGTCAATGCCACTGTTGTATTTTCCGAAGCGCGGTAGACGAAGACTGACTTGAACAGTCAGGCATCAACTGAATTATTCCGCTGTGGTATCGTCGCGCTGCTTGGACGTCCCAATGTGGGTAAATCCACGCTGATGAATGGCGTCATCGGCGCAAAAGTGGCGATCGTCACCCCAAAGCCACAGACCACCCGGCACCGTATCCTGGGCATTCATACCGATACATCCCGACAGATAATCTTTATCGATACGCCCGGCATTCATAAGGGCGGCAAACAGTTGAACCGGAATATGGTGCGCGTAGCCTATGCCGCGGCCGGGGAGGCGGATGTTCTGGCTATCATGCAGGACGTGAGCATCCCCCTGGATCGTGGTACGCGGGCTCTTATTGAACGTTTTGCTGACGGACGATCGCCGCAGCCCCGTATTCATGTACTGAACAAGGTGGACAAGGCAAGGAAAAGCGCACTGCTGCCACGTCTTGCCGAGATGCAGCGGCTTGACCCGAATGCCGCGGCCTTTGTCCCCGTTTCCGCCAGAAAAGGCATGCGGGTGGATGCGCTACTGGATGAACTGGTAAAATATCTTCCCGTCGCGCCGCCTGTCTACAAGCCCGGCTGGTACACGGACCAGAGTCAACGGCAACTGGCCGCTGAATACGTGCGTGAGCAGATCTTTCTTGCCATGCAGCAGGAGATTCCGTTTCAGACCGCGGTGGATATCGAAGCCTTTTGCGAGTCGCAAACAGGCGTCGAGATTGAGGCCGTGATTCTGGTGGGTGGGGAACGCCATAAACCGATGCTGATCGGAAAGGGCGGTTCACGTATGAAATCTATCGGCACGAAAGCGCGCAGGGGTCTGGAGATATTATTTGGTTGCCATGTCAACCTGAAGCTGTGGGTCAAGGTGGATCCGGGCTGGTTTGATCATCCGGGTAAGCTACATGATCTGGGTCTGGGCGGATGACGGGCTGATGACGGAAAGACGTGATGCCGCACTCTTGCTGCGCTGCATCCCTTATGGTAATACTTCCCTGGTTATCCATGTTTTAGCCCGTGAACACGGGCGAATTTCGCTAATGGCGCGGGGTGCGCGGCGCGCCAGGAGTCCCTTTCTGGCTACATTGGCGCCGCTTTGCGAACTGGCTATCGCATGGAGACCCGGTCGCACGGGTATGGGAACGCTGGTGGATGCCGAACGCGGGATGGCTTTGCTGGATGAAGCGCGCAGCCTGGAAGGCCTGCAGTTGAATGCGTTGGCCGCGGGCGTGTTTCATGAAGGCGAGCTTCAGGGGTATGAAGAATTGAACGATGCTTTCAGGATGTTGCGGGATCGGAAAGAAGATTCCGGCCTGCTGGCCGCGACCTGGTATTTACTGGAAAGGCAAGGATGGGTTGGATCGTTGGAACATTGCTGGCGTTGCGCCAGGGACGGTAACGATTTTCAGTGGCGTCATGCGGAACTGTGCTGCATAACATGTGGAAAGGGCATGGATGTGAGCGTCGGTTTGCGCAGGGGAATTTTTGGCCACATGCGTAATCCCGGGGTATATTTGCCTCCGCATGATCTGGAAACATGGCGACGGATGCTTCAGGATATATTATGCCATCATGGTTTGAAACCGTTTTTTTAAGAAATGGAGGACACATGCATCTGGGTGTCAATATTGATCATGTCGCCACACTTCGGCAGGCGCGGAAAATGACGTATCCTGATCCTGTGAGATCGGTGGACTTGTGTCTTGCCGGTGGCGCGGACGGTATTACAGCGCATCTGCGTGAAGATCGCAGACATATTCAGGATGCCGATATGCGGCGTCTGGCCAGCATGCCGGGGTTGCATTTGAATATGGAGATGGCCGCGACCAATGAAATGGTGGCGATATGTTGCGAGCTCCAGCCTGCCGCTTGCTGTCTGGTACCTGAAAAACGTGAGGAATTAACTACGGAAGGTGGACTGGATGTGGCCACGCACCATGCTCGGCTGGAAAGCGCGGTAGGGCGGCTGACCGGCGCCGGGATGCGTGTGTCCATGTTTATTGATCCTGATCCGGCGCAGGTCGAGGCCTCGCATGCCATCGGCGCGCCGGTGGTGGAACTGCATACCGGCCACTATGCCAATGTGGAAGGCCATGCGCGCGAGGCGGAGCTTGTGCGCATCGCACGGGCGGCCACACGTGCCGCGGAGTTGGGCCTTGTGGTGCATGCCGGACATGGCCTGACGCTAGGTAATTTGATGCCTGTTGCGGCCCTGCGGAAAATTGAAGGACTGAATATCGGGCACGCCATTATCGCGGATGCGATATTCAAGGGATTGAAACAGGCCGTGGCCGATTTCAAATCGGCCATGCAACATGCGTGCGGCGGCGGATGATGGCCATTGCTGGCATCGGCGTGGATCGGATTCGTATTGCGCGCATCGAATCCAGCCTGGATCGTTTTGGCGATCGATTCATCGAGCGCGTCTTTACGCTGGAAGAAATCAGACAAGCCCGGTCAAAAAATCATCTTGCACGCCGTCTGGCCATGCTGTTTGCGGCCAAGGAGGCGGTGTCCAAGGCGCTGGCGACGGGCTTCCGCCAGGGTGTGGCGCCGCGCCATATCGAAACGGTTCACCTGCCGTCCGGCAAACCTGAAATCCGTCTGTATCTTGGTGCAAGGGTGGCGGCCGAATCCGCCGGGGTGCGCCATGTACACGTATCACTTACCGACGATGACGGGGTGGCGATGGCCTTCGCGATCGCCGAACTGATGATCAGCGATCAGCCTGATGACCAACGGCCAGACAACCGGCGAGGCGGGGCAGAGCGCCAGCCCGGATCCTTCATGAATAATCCGGACTGGAAAAAGGCTTCACGGGGGAGAATAACATGACATATATTTTCACGGTCGGACAAATGCGCTGGGTGGATCAGCGGACGATGGATCAGGGCGCGCCGGGGCGCGTGCTGGTGGAACGGGCCGGCAAGGCGGTCGCCAATGCGGTGCTGCGGTACAGGCCGGATAGTGGCCGGATCGTAATTGTTGCCGGATCGGGTAATAATGGCGGTGATGGCTATGCCGCAGCTCGGATGCTGGCCGAACGGAACATGAAGGTCACGGTTGTTTCCCTTTCTGATCCCGACAGTTTGCGGGGAGATGCGGCTGAACACGCCGGACTGGCGCGGCAGGCCGGAGTCAAGGTTCGTTTTTGTCAGGATAACGGAGAATTACTGAGCCATTGGCTTGCACGCGCCGTGCTTGTCGTGGATGCCATCTTCGGAACGGGGCTTGCGAGGCCGATTACAGGCCGAATGAGAGAAAATGTGGAATGTATCAACGCATCGGGCAGGCCTGTTTTGTCGGTGGATATGCCCAGCGGTATTCACAGCGATACCGGCGAAGTGATGGGCGCAGCCGTGCAAGCCGACTGGACCCTGCCAATCGCGGTAACGAAATGGGGGCATTGGCTGGGTGCAGGGCGTGATTTTGCCGCCAAACTTTTACCACCCGTGGATATTGGCATATCTGAATCCTCAATCCAGGCTGCGTATGCAGCGGCGCCGAATAGCATTGCCGAGGCCGTGGTGATTGATGCAACGATGGCCAGGCTGGCGTTTCAGGATCACCCCCGCGGTGCGCACAAAACAAGTTTCGGGCATGTGTGGGTATTTGGCGGTTCCAAAGGCTATACCGGTGCGCCGAGGCTGGCGGCCATGGGGGCGATGAGCGTGCATGCGGGTCTGGTTAGTATTGCCTGTGAGGCATCTGTTTATCCGGCAATCGCGGCATCTTCTCTTGAGGTAATGGCGCATCCGCGGGAAACAGCGCCGTGGCCCTCCGCCCATGCCCTCGTTGCGGGGCCAGGCTGGGGCGTGCATCAGCAATCCACGCTGCAAGAACTCCTTGCGGCTCATATCCCGCTGGTGCTGGATGCCGATGCGCTCAATATGCTGGCCGGGGACAATGCCTTAAAAGAGCTTGCCGGAAAACGCAACGCAACCACGGTATTTACACCTCATCCGGGTGAGGCGGCAAGATTACTCGGGAGTTCTGCCGCCGAGGTGCAGCGGGATCGGACGGGCTCGGCTTTGAAGCTGGCCGAATTGCTCGGGGGCTGGGTGGTGCTCAAGGGATCCGAAAGTCTTATTGTTTCACCGGAATCCCGGATATGGCTTTGCCCCTTTGGTTCCAATCGTCTGGCGACAGCGGGAACCGGAGACGTACTGGCGGGCGTGATCGGCGGTTTGTTGGGGCAAGGGATCCGGCCATCGGATGCCATTCCCGCCGCTGTCGGTCTGCATGCAATGGCGGGTGAGCAATCCGGCTGGTATCGCGCCGGACAGTTGCCCGAACGAATTGCCGCATTGCGCGATATTCTGCCGTGAATTCATGCTTGCCATGCCGTTCTTTGTAGATTAGATCTAGCGCCCATGGCGAGCGATAAAGATTATTCTTCGATGAACCGGCCTCTTTCGCCTCGCTTATCCATCTATCGCTGGCACGCACCGATGCTGGCCAGCCTTGCGCATCGCGCCAGTGGTATAACGCTGGTGTTGTTCATTCCTGTCTACCTGTGGCTGCTGCATGCCATGACCGGGACGCCGGAGGATTTTGCCGCCGCACGGGCATGGCTGCATTTACCCCCCGGCCGAATCGTGTTGTGGCTGGTGGGCGCATCCCTGATCTATCATTTTTTCAATGGTATTCGTTTTCTGTGTCTGGATGCAGGCTGGGGAGAAAGCCGTGAGGCGATGCGTCTTACCGCCCGCGTGGCTATCGGCGTCGGCGTGGCTGCGGCAATCGTATTGGGTGTGGCGTTATGGTGACGGGTACACGCTTCGGAACCGCGCATAACGGATTGAATGAATGGACATTCCAGCGCATGAGCGCCGTCCTGCTGGCCATCCTGGCGCCCCTGATGTTTGTGTTGTTGACGGGCGTGTATTCCGGCGCTGTCACGCAAATGGCGTTGCTCAATATTCTCGATTGTCCCGTCACGCGCCTGCTGCATACCCTGTTGATGGCAGCCCTGCTGCTGCATGCGTATCTGGGAGTAAAAGTCATCGTGGAAGATTATGTGCATCGTGTCGGATTGCGGATACCGCTGATGGCGATACTGATGGTGGTCATGAGCGGCCTCGGTATCGGGTGGCTTTCCATGATCTGGGCCTGGGGAATCTGACGCATGTCGTATCTTTCTACGGGCACGGTTGAGCATCATTTTCACGATGTGGTGATTATCGGTGCGGGTGGAGCGGGATTACGTTGCGCCTTGCAGTTGGCCAATGCCGGTCACCGGGTCGCGGTCGTAACCAAGGTGTTGCCGACGCGCTCACACACAGGGGCGGCGCAGGGCGGTATCAATGCATCGCTGGGTAATGTGGTATCCGATCACTGGCTGTGGCATATGTACGATACGGTCAAAGGATCGGATTATCTGGGCGATCAGGATGCGATTGAATATATGTGCCGTGCAGCGCCTTTAGTGGTGCGTGAACTGGAACATTTCGGCGTGCCGTTTACGCGTCTGGATGATGGCCGGATTTTTCAGCGGGCCTTTGGCGGTCAGATGCGCGAGTTTGGGGAGGGAGGTCTGGCCAAGCGCTCCTGCGCCGCCGCGGATCGCACCGGGCATGCCATCCTGCATACCCTGTATCAGCAGAATCTTCGCGCCGGAACGCATTTTTATGAGGAGTTCTTCGCTCTTGACCTGATTCATAATGAAGAAGGTTGTCATGGCGTCATGACGTGGGATATCGCCAACGGGAAATATCATCTGTTTCAGGCCAAGGCCGTGGTATTGGCGACCGGCGGCGCGGGGCGAATCTTCAGGGTAACGACCAACGCCCATATCAATACCGGCGATGGCGGCGCGCTGGCGCTGGATGCCGGCCTGCCGATGGAAGATATGGAATTTTATCAGTTCCATCCTACGGGTATCGCGGATGTCGGGCCGTTGATTACCGAGGGCGTACGCGGCGAAGGCGGCTATCTTCTGAATTCGGAAGGTGAACGTTTTATGGAGCGCTACGCGCCGACGGCCAAGGATCTGGCCAGTCGCGATGTGGTGTCACGTGCAATGGCTCTGGAGATCAGGGAAGGTCGTGGCTGTGGTCCGAACAAGGATTACGTTTTGCTCAAGATGGATCATCTGGGCAAAGATTTGATTTTGTCTCATCTGCCGAACATCCACGAACTGGCGCTACGTTTCGCCGATGTGGATTGCATCAGGGATCCGATTCCCGTACAGCCGACGGTGCATTACACCATGGGCGGCATCCCGGCGAACCGCTTTGGCGAGGTGGTGATGCCGGGTGATGGTGGTGAGCAAACATCCGTTCCCGGTCTGTTTGCCATTGGTGAGGCCGCTTGCGTGTCCGTACATGGGGCCAATCGCCTGGGTTGCAATTCCCTGCTTGAGATTATCGTGTTTGGTCGCGCCTGCGGCAATCAGGTGATGAAACGATTGCGCCAACATCGCTACCACCCCACCCTTGATCCGGATTGCTGGAAGGACGGCGTGAACAGGGTGAATCGTTGGGTAGGGGCGCATCGGCCAGATGGAGTCAGGCGCGTCAGTGAGATCCGGCTGGACATGCAAACGGTGATGCAGGAACACTTCGGCGTTTATCGCACCGGAGAGGTCATGAGCGAAGGGATGGAAAAGCTGGATGCTCTCGCCAGGGAAATTGCCGAAGCCTCCATCAGTGATACCAGCGGTATCTTCAATACCGAATTGATTGAAGCGATGGAAGCGGAAAACCTGATGGCGCTGGCGCGGGTGAGCGCGGCAAGCGCATTGGCGCGCACGGAGTCGCGCGGCGCGCATGCGCATGAGGATTATCCCGATCGTGATGACAAAAACTGGTTGAAGCACTCGCTGGCGAGCATGAAGGACGGTCAGATTTCGCTGGACTATAAGCCGGTACGCATGCAACCGATGACGGTGGAATCGTTTCCGCCGAAGAAGCGGGTGTATTGATGGGTGCGATGATTCATCTGGAAAT
>CAYOUW010000040.1:0-16024 GCA_964407235.1 uncultured Zetaproteobacteria bacterium
AAATGGTCTCAAAGTGGGATTGCCGCTCATCCACCCCGAGTTTTGCAAGAGGCTCATGGAAATAACAAATGACTGAACAACAGAAAATATTCGAACTGATCCCGGCCATTGATCTGAAGGGCGGTCACTGCGTGCGCCTGAAACAGGGACGGATGGAAGATGCAACGGATTATGGTGATGATCCCGCGGCAATGGCGATTCACTGGCAATCTCTGGGAGCCACCCGCCTGCATGTAGTAGATCTGGATGGCGCTTTTGCCGGAAAACCTGAGAACCGCAATGCCATTCGCGGCATTTGCGCGCGGCTTTCTATTCCCGTTCAACTTGGTGGAGGTTTGCGTGATCTGAAAACGATTGAAGATACGTTAAATCTCGGTGTAGGACGTGTGATCCTTGGTTCCGCTACCGTGTCCAACCCTCAGCTTGTGACTGATGCATGCACGGCATTTCCCGGACAAATCTGTGTTGGCATTGATGCCAAAGATGGCATGGTCGCCGTACACGGCTGGGATGACGTAACGGGCACCACAGCCATTGATCTCGCCCGGCACTTTGAAGATGCGGGCGTAGCCGCCATCATTTATACGGATATTGCCCGTGACGGCATGTTGAGCGGCCCCAACATTGAAGAAACCCTGAAGCTCGCCCAATCCATTTCCATTCCGGTCATTGTTTCCGGAGGTATCTCGCAATTAGAAGATGTAAAAGCTTGCGTCAGGTGCGCTGATGACGGTATTTGCGGCGCGATCACCGGTCGCGCTATCTACGAAGGTACGCTGGATTTCACCAAAGCCATGGAGCTTTTGAAATGATAAAATTTTCACCCGGTTTATTCTGATGTTATCGAAAAGAATTATCCCCTGTCTCGATGTGGCGCATGGCCGCGTGGTTAAGGGTGTCCGGTTTGTGGATATCGTGGATGCCGGCGATCCCGTAGAAGCTGCTATCCGCTACGACGAACAGGGCGCCGATGAATTATGCTTTCTGGATATCCGTGCGTCGCATGAAAATCGGGACACACTTTATCATATGGTCACCGAGGTGGCTGAAAACGTATTCATGCCGCTGACCGTAGGCGGTGGCGTCAAAACATTGGAGGATATTGAAAATCTGCTGCATGCGGGAGCAGACAAAATATCCATCAACACGGCCGCAATTCACAATCCGGAACTGGTCAGAGCGGCCGTGGAACGATTCGGATCTTCGACCATCGTCGTTGCCGTAGATGCCAAACGTGTGGGAGATGCCTCCGGGGAGCATTGGGAATGTTTTACGCATGGCGGCCGCAAACCCACGGGCATCAATGCAATCGAATGGGCGCGGAAAATGAGCGAGGATGGCGCGGGTGAAATTCTGCTGACCAGTATGGACTGTGATGGCGCCAAACAGGGTTACGATATTCCGTTAACCCGCACCGTGGCGGAGCGCATTTCGGCCAACGTTGTGGCATCGGGTGGCGTGGGAACGCTTGAGCATCTGGCTGAGGGACTGTCTGATGGAAAAGCGGATGCGGTGCTTGCCGCATCCATCTTTCATTTTGGCGAATATACGATACATGAAGCCAAAGAATATCTGGCGGGTCACGGCATTCCGGTCAGGCTCTGATGGGATGGGCACAGCATTTCGTTGAACAATACGGCTACTGGGCTGTTTTTGTCTGGACATTGATCGAAGGGGAATCGGTTTTTATCGCAGCAGCCGCACTCACCGCCGCTGGCGTGATGGAACCGTGGAAGGTGATTGTCGTTGCCGCAACGGGCGCGTTTGCAGGGCATCTTGTATTCTTTGCGCTGGGCCGCTGGAAAGGCATGTCCATTATCGAATCCGTTCCCTTTCTGCAGCGGCATCACCCCAAAGCCAATTTGCTTCTGGATCAATACGCCCACTGGTCCATATTCATCTTTCAGTACCTGTACGGTACGCGCATTGTCGCCGCGTTGCTCTTTGGCTGCTCCAGCATCGAATTCTGGCGCTTTTTCCTGCTTCAGATTATCAACTGTATTAGCTGGTCGTTTATCATTTATGCCGTGGGCCGGGTTTTGGGCATGGCCGGACTGGCTATCCTGAATCGTTTCGGCATGATCGGACTCATCAGCGTTGTCGTAATTGCGGGGTGCATCGGCCTGATCATTTATTTCCGTTTTGGTCATCGCCATGTCAAAAATCATTTGAACGGCATGAAGGATTGCCGGGATACATAACCCCGCCTATCGTCTATAATAAGGCCGTAGAGGTTTATGTACATGAGGAATATTCGCACACGCCCGCCCGCTGTCGCCGGAACGTTTTATCCGGCCGACTCGGAAATACTTTTACAGCAGGTGGATACCATGCTGGCGCAGGCCTGTCCTGCCGCAGACATCCACCCCAAGGCATTGATCGTACCCCATGCGGGTTACATTTATTCCGGTCCCGTTGCCGCCAGCGCCTACGCTTTGTTGCGGGGTAGGGAATACATCCGCCGCGTGGTGCTGCTCGGCCCCGTGCATCGCGTGCCTGTGCATGGCCTTGCCCTGCCCGAATCGGATTTCTTTTCTACGCCACTCGGCGGCATACCGCTTGATAAAGAGAGCATGGAAAGTATTGCGCAACTGCCACAGGTGGTATGGAGCGGGGCTGCGCATGCCATGGAGCATTCCCTTGAGGTACACCTTCCTTTTTTGCAGCGGGTTCTGGGTGAGTTCCAACTTGTTCCTCTGGCCGTGGGCGATGCAAGCCCCGAGGATGTGGCCGGAGCGCTGGATGCGCTCTGGGGAAATCATGAGACGCTTATTGTCATCAGCTCCGATCTGTCTCATTACCTCCCCTACAGGCAGGCGCAACAAGTGGATCAAATCACCGCAAATAGCATTCTCGCCAGACAATGGCCCCTTAGCCACGAACAGGCCTGTGGCGCTACGCCCATCAACGGCCTGCTCGCCACATCAGACAGACATGGCCTTACGCCACATTTACTGGATCTACGTAATTCGGGCGACACGGCGGGAGATCAACAGCAGGTTGTGGGCTATGGAGCGTTCGCCTTTGATGAGCAAAACGGATGACAAAGGACAAAGTTCGAATGCTTCTATCGATCGCAAGATCGGCGATATCTGACGCGCTTGGCCAATCCATGGATGGCTCCATGCCGAATCATGAGGATTGGATACGGGAAAAAGGCGCTTGTTTTGTCACATTGAAAATCAACGGAGCCCTGCGTGGCTGTATGGGTTCGCTCGAAGCGCACCGATCGCTATTTGAAGATATTCGTACCAATGCAATTGCCGCGGCTCTCCACGATCCGCGCTTCCCGCCCTTAACGGCCGATGAACTGGCCAGGACAATGATTGAAGTCTCCCTGCTCTCCCCCATGCGCAAACTGGATGTCCATAGCGAGGAAGAAGCCGTCACCAGACTCAGGCCGGGACAGGATGGCGTCGTCTTCCAGTATGGAGATCGGAAAGCCACTTTCCTTCCCCAGGTATGGGAGCAACTACCGGAAACACATCAGTTTTTGGCTCATCTGCGGATCAAGGCCGGACTGTCCCCCGGCTTTTGGCGCCCGGATGTGCTAGTCTACACATATACGGTTGAGAAATTCAGCGAGGAGAATTGATCTTCTTCGGAGTAGAATAATGCCCAATGAACATTACCCCGGCCGCTACTGGCACAAACTTGATGATGGCCGCATCCAGTGCGATCTCTGTCCGCGTGATTGCAAGCTGAAAGAGGGGCAACGCGGCCTTTGTTTCGTGCGCAAGCGTGAAGATGAACAAATCGTGCTGACTACTTATGGCCGTTCTTCCGGCTTCTGCGTGGACCCGATCGAGAAAAAGCCGTTAAACCACTTCCTGCCCGGTAGCAGCGTCCTGTCCTTTGGCACTGCCGGGTGCAACCTGGCCTGTCACTTCTGCCAGAACTGGGACATCTCCAAATCACGTGAATTCGACCGCCTGTGTGATGAGGCGTCGCCTGAAATGATTGCCAAAACCGCGCGGGAACTGGGGTGCGCCAGTGTTTCCTTCACCTATAACGATCCGGTCATTTTCCTTGAATACGCAGTGGACACCGCCATTGCCTGCCACGAAATCGGCATCAGAACGGTCGCCGTTACCGCTGGTTATATTCACCCTGAGGCGAGAGCCGAATTCTTCAGTCACATGGATGCCGCCAATGTGGATTTAAAGGCCTTTACTGAAGCGTTTTATCACAAGCTGTGCGCCGGACATTTGCAGCCCGTGCTGGATACGCTTGAATACCTGATTCATGAAACCGATGTGTGGACGGAAATCACCACGTTACTCATCCCCGGCAAGAATGATTCGGATGCGGAAATCAGGCAGGAAAGCGAATGGATTATGGAACACCTGGGCGCCGATGTGCCCCTGCATTTCTCGGCTTTCCATCCGGACTACAAGATGATGGATGTTCCTCATACGCCCTCGTCCACATTGCGCCGCGCGCGCCGGATCGCGCTGGATGCGGGCTTGCATTACGTTTATACCGGCAACGTGCATGATACGGATGGCGGTACGACTCCATGCTCCGGTTGCGGAAACAGACTCATCGTACGCGACTGGTACGATATTCTGGATTATCAGGTGACGGATGATGGGCGCTGCCCCTCATGCGGGGCTGATCTTCCAGGAAGATTTTCACGCTTTGATCATGCCTATGGTAACCATCGCATGCCTGTCCGGATGCACGCCTGAAGCGGAGCCCGGGGTTTGCTGAAACGGGGTTGTCCGTGATACGATGCGGGTTAGTGCAGACAATAACCAATAATAACAAAGGGGAAAGCAATGCTTGTACGTGATGTCATGACAACCGGCGTAATGTCAGCGAAAAAAGACCACGCTTTACGTTCCGCGGTCGCCAAAATGATTAGTCGCCACTGTGGTTCAATTCCTGTTGTCGACGATGACAATACCCTGATTGGTGTTGTGACTCTGCGTGATGTGCTGTTGCCGTTGTATCCAAATTTTGGCGACTATGTTCATGACAATGTCCACAGCCGTGATTTTGTCGCAATGCAGGATGGTTATCCCAAAGTGATGGAAATGAAGGTGGGAGAAGTGATGACCGCCAATCCGTTTACGGTTTCGCCCGATGACCCCATACTCAAGGCCGCCTCATACATGGGCCTTAAGAACCTGCGTCATATCCCGGTCACCGGGAAGGGAACACTGCTGGGCGTCGTTACGATCGGCGATATCAACCAGAAATTGTTCTTCGCCCAACAGGAATAATTTTCCGGTTTTGGTAAAAAACTAGAACGGAATATCGTCATCCACCGGGACATCGTTAAAGGCAGGAGTATCGGCAAAAGGATCATCCGCGGGCGCGGACTGCGCGGGCTTTTCCGCCGGTGTTGAAGAACGCGGCGCGCCTTCACTCTTGCCGCCCAGCATCTTCATTTCCCGTGCACGAATATCGGTGCTGTAGCGATCGTTACCATCCCGATCCTGCCACTTGCGCGTTTCGATTCGGCCTTCGATATAAACCTGTGAACCCTTGTGCAGATATTGATTGGCGATCTCACCCAGCTTGCCCCACAGCACCACACGGTGCCATTCGGTCCGGTCCTGGCGCTCGCCATTGCGATCCTTGAAACGTTCGGTGGTAGCAATACGAATGTTGCACACGCAGGTGCCATCCTGCATGTAGCGTGTTTCAGGGTCCGCCCCCAGATTACCAATCAACATTGCCTTGTTCAGCATGCCATTCCCCCGTTCGTCTTGTTTCTGTCAGTGCAAAGCTATGGGTATCCGCCATAACTGGCAACCGCCAACTTCTGTGAAATCAAACAACATCTGACAGCATATAGAGCCTCTTGCAAAGCTCTGAGTGGATAAACAGCAATCCCGCTTCGCATCAATGTTCATGATACTTTCTGTATCGGCAACATGCGGCGGCTCCGCTGTTCAAATGTGCAAACCTCATCAATGCCACAAGATTCCAGTAAAACAAGGCAATCATCCATTGCGTATCCGACGGTTTCAGGGGAATGCGCATCCGAACCAAAGGCGAAGGGGATGCCCAATTCAGCCGCATGCTGAATCATGCGTGGATGCGGGTAGATTTCCTTCACCGGCTTACGCAGACCCGCCGAACTGATTTCGAGGGCGCAACCGGCCTTTCTGACTGCTTGCAGCATGGATTCCATGGCCGAGGCGGCGCGTCTGCTGCCTTCAGGAGGCCGATGCCCGAATTTCTTGATTAAATCGGGATGTCCGATGATATCGAACATGCCAGTGGCGGCGGATTGCGCCAGCAGATCGAAATAGGCGCACCATGCATCCTCAATATTGCAGCCATCCCAGTGTTGGATCCTGTCCGGATTATCAAAATCCCAACCTTCGATATAGTGAAGGGATCCAATCACATAATCCCAGTTGTATGAGGCGATGATGGCGGCGACATCCGGCTCGCTTCCCGGGCGGAAATCCGCTTCCAGGCCCACGCGTACGGTCAGTATTCCCGAGAGGTCGTCGCGTACGGATTCAACTTCACGCTGATAATCCGTCAACGCTTGCATATCCATGCGCCAGTCATCATCAAATGCCGTCGGCATTGGCGAATGGTCGGACATGCCGATCTCGGTCAGTCCGGCCTGAATCGCAGCCTCCGCATATTCGCGTACATTACCTTTAGCATGGTGGCAGCGAGGCGTGTGCATATGATAATCGGGAACGGGTTGGTAGCGCATATGGTAATCTACCTGTTTTTCAGCGCAGGATCAGCATGGAAGGAAACCTGTAGGTCCGGTGTTCCCGGTTGGGGGGATTCAATGCCTTCACTGCGTGTGTTATACGGCGGCCAGATGTCCGTGGCTTGCGTGGGTGATGCGGTTATCCGCGTCAAGATAAACCAGTTTGGGTTGGAAACAGGAGGCTTCCGTCTCGCTCATGCCGGCATAGGTGCAGAGGATGACCCTGTCTCCCGCACCGGCCTTGTGTGCCGCGGCGCCGTTCATGCCAATCATACCGGAACCGCGTGGCGCTTCGATGGCATACGTGGTGAAGCGTTCGCCGTTGGTTACGTTGTAAATATGTAACTGCTCGAAGGGTGTGATGTTTGCTGCATCCAGCAAGTCCCGATCAATGGCGCAGGATCCTTCATAGTCCGGATTGGCGTGCGTGATCGTGGCACGATGCAATTTTGATTTCAGCAGTGTGATATTCATGTCATCTCCAGTGCAACATTATCAATCAAACGCGCCCTGCCAATGGTGGCGGCAATGAATGCGCGTGTGGGGAGGTCCGTAATTCGGATGGTTTCCGTAAGGGTGGAGGCATTACGGATTTCAATATATTCAGGATCAATTTGTTTCATCTTCAGGGAATTTCTGGCATTTTCCAGAAGTTTTTTGCAGTTCCTCTTGCCTTTTCTTGTATTCTCCGCGATTTCCTGAATGCTGGCATAGAGTGCAGCGGCTCGCTTGCGTTCTTCTGCCGACAAATAACGGTTGCGGCTGCTCGTGGCCAGTCCATCCGGTTCGCGCACGGTTTCACAACCCAGAATCTCCACCGACATGTGTAAATCCGTCACCATACGGCGGATGATGGCGAGTTGTTGCCAATCCTTTTCTCCAAACAGGGCGATATCCGGTTGAACGATATTGAACAGGATATTAACGACGGTTACGACGCCATCGAAATGACCGGGGCGCGTCGCACCGCACAATACATTCGACAGTTCGCTGGTTTTGAGCGTGATATTCGGCAAGCCTGATGCGTAAAGATTTTCAGGGTGGAAAATGACATCCACGCCGAGAGCCTTGCAGACTGTCCCGTCCGCTTCGAAGGTGCGCGGGTATGCGTTCAGGTCTTCATCGGGGCCGAATTGCAAAGGATTTATATAGATACTGACGACCACCACATCAGCCAGTTCCCTGGCTTTGCGAATCAGGCTGGTATGGCCTTCGTGCAGGCAGCCCATGGTTGGTATCAGCGCAAGACGCCCGGCCCCGCGCAGCGGAGCGAGGGCGCCCCGAAGTTTGTGGGGTGTCCTGACCACGATCATTCTGGAAATTTCCTTTTACGCACATCTTCGATCCAGTGGCCAATAGCATTGGTGGCGATGTTTTTCAGGTTGGCGTAAGCCGGGGCGAACGGTGGATTTTTTTCCGACAAACCGAGCAGATCGTGCCAGACCAGCACCTGCGCATCGCATGCCGGACCGGCGCCAATGCCGACGGTAGGAATGCCCACTAAATCTGTAATTTCAGCGGCCAGGTTGTGT
This sequence comes from uncultured Zetaproteobacteria bacterium, assembly GCA_964407235.1. GTDB lineage: Bacteria > Pseudomonadota > Zetaproteobacteria > Mariprofundales > Mariprofundaceae > JAUZQZ01. The sequence continues at coordinate 8,224 of CAYOUW010000040.1, forward strand.
GGAATGTTTTCCAGCACCATGGCAACGGCGCCTGCTTTCGTAACGGCTCTGGCATCATTTTTCAGTTGTTGTTGCTCGTCCCTGCATTGACCCCGTTTGCCATAGCCGCCAAGTTTCTTAACGGATTGCGGTGTAAGGCCGATATGAGCGACCACTGCGATTCCCCGATCCGCCAAAAAACAAATAGTTTCGGCCATGGGTTCGCCACCTTCCAGTTTTACCGCATCACACCCTGTTTCCTGCAGCACGTGCACGGATGTTTCAAATGCCTGTTCCGGGGATTTCTGATATGTGCCGAAGGGGAGGTCACACACAACCCAGGCTGTCTTCCGGCCACGCACGACAGCGGCGGCATGATGAGTCATCTGATCAAGGGTAACGGGGAGGGTGGTATCGAAGCCGAGGCAAACCATGCCCAGCGAATCGCCGACCAGCAGTACGTCCACGCCTGCTTCCTCGGCAATTTTCGCGCTTACGGCATCGTATGCCGTCAACCATGCCATTTTTTCATCACATTGTCTGGCGCGCAACAGCGTCGCCGCAGTGACCGCTTTTTTCTTGTTCATTGTTTCCTTTCCGCTTCGGCCCACAACGGGTGCCGTCTTCAGGATGTGCGAACCCTAGGAGATGGAGCGGATTTACTCAAGATATGCAAACCCTGGCGGAGAATCTGCCTGGCTTCACTGATAACAAAATTATGAAATGCCTGAGCTACGGCTGAAAATCGCTTATCTTTGCGGTATACAATACGCCAGTGACGCATAATGGGGAAATCCTCTACATCCAGAACAGTCAGTCTTTTGAGTTCCAGTTCCATTTCCAGGGTGTGCAGCGATACCACGCCCAGCCCCAGCCCTGCCTGCACCGCCTGCTTGATGGCCTCGGAGGAGTTCATTTCCATACCGCCTGGCCGATCAATATCATGTTGCGCCAGAAACCGTTCGACAGCGGCGCGGGTGCCTGAAGCACGTTCGCGCACGATAAACGGGTGTTCGGTCAGCTCCGCCAGCGGAATATGGTTGCGTTTGGATAACGAATGCGCGGGTGGCGCAATGACAACCAGAGGGTTTTCCATAAACACTTCATAGTTAACGGCCATGCCCGCCGGTGGTTTACCCATAATGACAATATCGGTGGTATTGTCTTCCAACGTTTTCAGAAGTCCATCGCGATTCACCACATCCAGGCTGACCTGAACCTCGGGAAACCGCTCGCAGAATGTAGCAAGCAATCGGGGAGCGAAATAATTGGCCGTGGATGCCATGGTCAGGTGCAAGTGGCCGCGTTTGATGCCCCTGAGCTCCTCCAGTACCCGGCTCGCTTCCTCCAGTTGCTGATGGATATTATGACTATAGCGCAGCAGTTCCCGCCCCGCTTCGGTGATATGCGTTTGTTTGCCGCTTCGCTCAAACAGAGGCAGACCCGCCTGTTCCTCAAGCTGTTTGATCTGCATGGAGACGGCTGGCTGGGTGAGGAAGAGCGCTTTGGCAGCCCGGGTATAGTTCCGGTGCCGGGCGACGGCCTCAAAGATTTGCAGTTGTTTTAAGGTCAGATGCATCGATGCACCTCCATAAGGAAAACTTATGGAGACAATCATAACCTTTTATTTTACATGATGAAAGGATGGGGCCAGTATTCCCGTCATCGCGGGAGAGATTTAGGATTCTCTCTTGCGGAGGGAGCCCCCTGCGGGTTGCCTTGAAACCAACTAACTCGAAAGGGGAAAGAATATGGCATTAGACCAATCCAATCGTTATTCCGATCTGAGCCTCAGGGAAGAGGATCTGATCGCAGGCGGCAAGCATCTGCTGTCGGCTTACCGCCTTCTGCCGCAGCCGGGCCTCGGCTTTCTGGCAACCGCTGCCCATGTGGCAGCCGAATCTTCCACCGGCACCAATGTGGAAGTCTCCACCACCGACGATTTCACCCGCGGCGTCGACGCGCTGGTGTATGAGATCGACGAGAACGCTTTTGGCGACAAGGGCGGCCTGATCAAGATTGCTTATCCGGTTGATTTGTTCGACCGCAACCTGATCGACGGTAAACACGGCATCGCCCACATGACCTCGATGATTGTCGGCAATAACCAGGGTATGGGTGACATCGTCGGTCTGCGTCTGCTGGACTTTATGGTGCCGGAATGCATGGTGCGCAACTTCGATGGCCCGGCTACCAATATCTCCAGTATGTGGAAAACGCTGGGCCGCCCGGAAGTGGATGGCGGTTATATCGCCGGCACCATCATCAAGCCGAAACTGGGCTTGCGTCCGGAACCGTTCGCCAAGGCGTGCTATGACTTCTGGCTTGGCGGCACCTTCATCAAGAACGATGAACCTCAGGCCAATCAACCATTCTGCCCGACCAGGGATGTGATGCCGCTGGTGGCGCAATCCATGGATCGCGCGCAGCAGGAAACGGGTGAAGTGAAGTTCTTTTCCGCGAACATCACGGCTGACGATCCGGAGGAGATGAAGGTGCGTGCTAACTTTATCCTCGAAGCGTTTGCCAAATATAACAGTGAAACGCATCTGGCATTCCTGGTTGACGGTTTCGTGGCCGGCCCGGTGGGCATTACGACCTCACGCCGCAATTTCCCGGAGACCTTTCTGCATTATCACCGCGCCGGACACGGCATGGCGACTTCCGAAGTCAACCCGCGCGGTTATACGATGTTGGCGCATATGAAGATGGCCCGCCTGATGGGTGCTTCCGGCATCCACACCGGCACCATGGGCTACGGCAAGATGGAGGGTGGCGCGGATGATCGCGTGCTGGCCTACATGCTGGAACGCGATGAATGCATGGGGACTTACTTTAACCAGAAATGGTATGGGATGAAGGCGACCACGCCGATTATCTCCGGAGGCATGAATGCGCTGCGTCTGATCGGTTTCTTCGAGAATCTGGGTCATGCCAACGTGATCAACACCTGCGGTGGCGGCGCGTTCGGCCACATCGACAGCCCGGCTGCCGGCGGCAGGTCGCTGGATCAGGCTTATCAGTGCTGGGTCGAAGGTGCGGACCCGATTGAGTTTGCCAAGACGCACAAGGAATTCGCGCGCGCATTCGAGTCCTTCCCACAGGATGCCGACAAGATTTACCCCGGTTGGCGCGAGGCTTTGGGCGTTCACGCCTGATCCACGGCGGCGCTAAAATGAAACGCCTCCACTTCGGTGGGGGCGTTTTTTCCTCGTTCAAATGAACAGGCCATCAAAAATGATCCGGAATTTGTTGTAAAAGCCTGGATTATTCGTTGCGGGAAAAGGAACCAGTGAGGGCGCGGCAGTATTTATGAATAATGCGGGCTAGTGTAGCTTACCGCGTCATGCCCAGGATGAAAGACAGGAAACAGGTGGAATTTTTACCACAGGAAGCTCTGATCATGGCGGCGGATCATCCGCGTGCGCTACGCAGCCGTTTGGCTCAACTGCATGCCAGTGAATTAGGTGAGCTTCTTCTTGCCTGCAAGGATGACAATGATCGGATTGCGATTCTGGGGCGTATTCCGGAAGCGCTGCGTGGTGATGTGTTGCTGGAGTTGCCGGAGGGCATGCAGGAAGACTTGCTCGCGTCACTGGCGCCCAGCGAAATCGAAGAGGTGGTGGAGCATCTGGATTCGGATGACGCCACGGACATCCTGCAAGCAGTGGATAAGGAGGTTGCCGATGAAGTTATTGGCCGCCTTGAGCCCGAGGACCGCCGTGAAATTGAACCCCTGCTGGAGCATGATGAAGAATCCGCCGGCGGCCTTATGCAGGCAGAGCTGTTCAAGGTCCGCGCTGGCTGGGAGATTCAGAAGGTTCTGGAAGCGCTGCGCCGTTTCGGCCATGAAATTGAAAACCTGAATTATGTTTATGCGGTGGATGACGCAGACAAATTGATTGGCGTGATTCCCCTGCACAAATTATTGTTCTGTAACACTGACGATTCCGTTACACAGGTTCTGGACCCGGACTTTCCACAAGTTCATGCCGACCAGGATCAGGAAGATGTAGCGCGTATCTTTGAGAAATATAATGTGCTGGCCCTGCCCGTTGTGGATGATGACGGGATCCTCGTGGGGCGCATTACCGCCGATGATATTCTGGATGTGGTGCAGGAAGAGGCGACCGAGGATATGTACCGTCTGGCGGCATTGACCGATCAGGATGATCTGGCTGAACCTGTGGGGATTACTGCCTGGCGCCGCGGGGTGTGGCTGACCGTCAATCTGGGAACCGCCATCCTTGCCTCACTGGTCATCGCCCAGTTTGAGGCGACCATCGCCCGGATTGTCGTGCTGGCGGTGTTGATGCCGATTGTCGCCAGCATGGGCGGAATTGCCGGAACGCAGACGCTGACCGTGATCGTGCGCGGCATTGCACTGGGACGCGTGACCTTTGAAACGGCGCGTCGCGCCTTGGTCAAAGAGGTGAGGGTGAGCATACTGACGGGCTTGAGTTTTGCCACGGCGACGGGATTGGTTGCCAGCTTCTGGTTTCCGGCGCTGGGCGCCAAACTGGGCATTGTGATTGCCGCCGCCATGATGATTAACCTGCTGGCGGCAGGACTTTCGGGAGCGTTGATTCCCCTGACCTTACAGCGCATCCATATCGATCCGGCGCTCGCTTCCGGTACGATTCTCACAACGGTTACCGATGTGGTCGGCTTTTTCGCTTTTCTGGAACTCGCCACGGTATTTCTGCTGTAGCGGCTGAACTAATCCATCTTGCCAGATTCCTGCCCATGCATGATTTTCGCCATGGGTAGCTTCGATCATTTCGTTAGCAGTTTGGTTTTTGTATATGGTATGCATCAAAGGACTAATTGAGTGTGAGTGTGCCGGAATGCGGCACATCAAGTGGCAACCACCTCAAAACAGCGCGGGCACAGGTTACTGTGCCTAGCATGTTCCGGATGCGCGGGTATCCCGACATTCCAGCAACGCGGGCATTTGACGCCTTCTGCCAAGCGAGCATAAATTTCTTCTCCGTGAGACCAGCCAACGTCAAAAGTGTTTGGTTGGCCAGCCAGTTCATCACGGGTAGCCGTGCTTACTTTTGCGACAATAAATAATTGCTCATATGTCTCATTAATAGATTTTGCAAAGTTTTCATCCAAATCGGGAACAAGTATATGTGCAGCAATGGAAGAGCCAACGATTTTGTCCTTCCTGGCCTGATCCAGTGCGGTATTGACCTGCTCGCGCATGGCGAAGAACTTTTCCCATGCCGGGGTATCAACCGGCACATCGGCAACATCCATGAACTCCTGCAAATGAATGCTTCCGTTTGCCGCACCCGGCAAATGCTCCCAGCACTCTTCCGCCGTGAACGGTAGAATCGGGGCAATCATACGCACCAGTGCGTGCGCAATGTCATACAATGTGGACTGCGCCGAGGTGCGCCGTTCTGAAGCGGTGGCATCACAATAGAGCCTGTCTTTGATGGCATCGAGATAGAATCCACCCAGTTCCACCGAGCAGAAATGGTGAATTTCCTGATGGATTTTATGAAATTGACAGGTTTCATAATATTTTCGGACGTTTTCAGCCACTTGCGCCATGCTATGCATGGCCCATTGATCCAGCTTCTTACGGTCTTCCACAGGAATGATTTTGCCAGCGTCAAAACCATTCAGGTTGCCCAGAAGAAAGCGAATCGTATTACGGATACGCCGATAAGATTCAGCCAGGCGTTTCACGATTTCATCGGAAATACGGATGTCCGCCGAATAGTCGGAGGATGCGACCCACAAACGCAGGATGTCCGCACCCATCTGCTGAATGATTTTTTGCGGCGCAATCACATTGCCACGCGACTTGGACATTTTGTTGCCATTTTTATCGACCACGAAACCATGCGTCAGTACACCCTTGAACGGTGCAACCCCGCGCGTACCGACGCTCTCCAAAAGTGAGGACTGAAACCAGCCACGGTGCTGGTCGGAACCTTCGAGATAGAGATCGGCGGGGCTACCAAGATCGTCGCGCTGCTCCAGTACGCAGGCATGGGTGCTGCCGGAATCGAACCAGACATCGAGAATATCGGTTTCCTTCTCGAACTCCGTGCCGCCGCAATCGGAGCATGTTGATCCTTCCGGCAGGAATTCGGAAACATCCATAACAAACCAGACATCCGCGCCATGGGCTTCCACCTGCCTGGCAACCGCTTCCACTACCTCGGGCGTTGTCACCTTATGCGAGCCGCAGACGCAGCGGATGACCGTAATCGGCACTCCCCAGTTGCGCTGGCGTGAGACGCACCAGTCCGGCCGCTGCTCGACCATGGCGCGGATACGATTCTCGCCCCACTCAGGCGTCCATACTGTTTTTTTAATTTCTTCCAGCGCCTTGTTGCGCAGATCGTTGGCATCCATCGAGATAAACCATTGCGGCGTGGCGCGGAAAATCAGCGGTTTGTGGCAGCGCCAGCAATGCGGATAGGAATGCCTGATTTCGGACGTTTCCAGGAGTGCGCCGCAGCGTTGCAGATGCTCGACCATGATGGCATTGGCCTGATACACATGGCGGCCTTCTACCACGGGCGTACCTGCCTCGAAGACGCCCGTATCGCCGACCGGATTGAAGGCCGGAAGATTATATTTCATGCCGATTTCGTAGTCTTCCTGACCATGGCCGGGAGCGGTATGCACCGCACCCGTTCCCGCTTCCAGGGTGACATGATCGCCAACCAGAATCGGCGCATCCTGGTCCAGATAGGGATGGCGGAAGATGCGTTTGTCCAACTGTGACCCGCTGAAGCGGGTCACAACTTCACCCTGCGCCCCGATGGCGGCGAGCACATCATCCTTCAGACCTTCAGCCAGAATCAGAATCTCGCCGCCTTTCAGGTTGGCATTGTCACCGGCGTCAAGGATGTGAACCGCGGCATATTCGATGTTCGGGCCGACGGAAACAGCCATATTGGCGGGAATGGTCCACGGCGTGGTGGTCCAGATGACCATGGAGACATCTCCGGCCAGTTCGGGGGAGATATCGGTCAAATCCTCACCGGCGGCGAATTTTACATAGATGGAGTGCGAGGTGTGATCGTCATATTCCACTTCTGCTTCGGCCAGCGCGGTGGCGCACGATACGCACCAGTGCACCGGTTTGGCGCCCTTGTATAAACCGCCATTTTCCAGAAAACGTCCGATTTCGCGTACCGTGTTGGCTTCAAATTTGAAGTCCATCGTAACATACGGGTGATCCCAGTCGCCGATGACGCCGAGGCGCTTGAATTCCTCGCGCTGCACGTCGATTTGTCCTCTGGCATATTCACGGCAGGCGACACGGAATTCCGAATCCGCGATATCTTCCTTTTTACGCTTCTTTTTCTTGAATTTCTCCTCCACCTTCAGTTCGATCGGCAGACCGTGACAATCCCAGCCCGGCACATAGGGCGCATTGAAACCCATCATGGAACGTGAGCGCACCACGATGTCCTTAAGCACCTTGTTGACCGCATGGCCGATATGAATATTGCCATTGGCGTAGGGCGGACCATCGTGCAGAATAAATTTAGGCGCATCCTTGCGCTGTGCGCGCAGTTGTCCGTAAATATCCGCTTCGTCCCACTGCTTCAGACGTTCCGGTTCCCGGTTTGGCAGATTGCCGCGCATGGGAAAATCCGTTTTTGGCAGAAAGACGGTGGGTCGGTAATCAAATTTCTCGGTCAAAATTAAAACTCCATTTTCAGACGTGGATGAATGCAGATTTATGCATAGGTATGTTGTAACTACTCATCAACGTCTATCTGTGTTAATCCGTGAGCCTCTTGCAAAACTCGGGGTGGATGAGCGGCAATCCCGCTTTGAGACC
>CAYOUW010000041.1:0-15948 GCA_964407235.1 uncultured Zetaproteobacteria bacterium
CCTTGCCTGTACAGTAAAGTTTCACTATGATTGCCGGCATGCGCGCTCTGGCCTTGATCGCTTTTATAGGATTACAATTGTCCATGTTCACATGCGAAACTGATATTCATGTGGATTATCCGGATGGTACCACAAGTGAAATTGTCCATTTACACAATGGCGCCGGCGATCAGGGGGCAGGCTTGATGGATCAGGTCTGCCAGATTCATGCATCATCCCACGTGTTTACGAATCAGGAACCCTTTATCGTGGGCCACTCTGAAACGCCCCCTGAGCGGGTTTACCACCTGGCAACACTAAACCTCGTTAACGTACTACGCCTGATCGAACACCCTCCAAGATTTTTGCACGGCTGAGATTCGGGTTTGGCCCGGAAGGTTCATAAACTGCCATAGCAATCGTGCATGTTTGTGTTTGTAACGGACTCTTCGGATGATCAAACGATCGGGGCTTTGATGCTCTGACTGTGTTACGCACCAAACGCTATATCTCAGCTTCCCCACTCTTTTAATATCTCATCACAGGGGGAAACTGTGCGAATTTATCATGTTATTGTTAGTATCCTGACGGGTGCGGGGCTCCTGATTTTGCAGCAGGCCGCATATGCTGAATCGATTTCGCTTGAAGAAGCCATGCAACAGGCAGGCGATACGCATCCCGAGGTGCGCATGGCCGATCAGAGTGTCGCGGCGGCTGAAGGCATGCTGACCGAGAAGTCGGCCTATGCCTACAATCCTCAAGTGTTAATCAAACCACAGCGCAGGTGGCTGGCGGGCGGGCGCGGCATTACCACTGATTATTTTATTTTCCTGTCACAGAAAATCGAAATCCCCGGCAAACGTTCCAGCAGGAGCAAGGCGGCCAAAGCAAACCTGGATGCGGCGGAAGATAGCGCCATGAGCGTACGTCAGCGGCGCATGATTGCAGCCGCACGGGCGGCAGTAACGCTTGATTTTGCCACCCTGACGGAGAAGGCCCGCCAGCAGCAGCAGGATATCATGCGTCGATTGCTGAAGGCTGTGAGGCAAAGCTTCAAGGCCGGCGAGAAAAGCGTACTGGATGTGAATCTCGCCCTGGCATCCTTTGCCAGTTCGCTATCTCTGGCATCCAGGGCAAAGCAGTTCCACCTGCGGGCCAAACGGGACATGGCCAATGCCCTGGGGCTACCGGGAAAAAGAAGGCGTCAACTTCGTGTGACCCTCCCCCCCCTGAATCCGGACTGGAAGCCGCCCAAAAATGCCGTAGAACTGGCATTGTCCTCCCGGCCCGATCTCCAGGCCGTAAAAGCCAACACCCGGGCGGGCGCAGCTCAGGTGCAGTTGGCGAGTCTCAACCGCATTCCCGATCCCGAGGTCGGCCTGCTGACGGCGCGGGATTCAAACGATCACATCTTCGGTTTTCGCGTGTTCATTCCTCTTCCCGTACTCAACCTGCATGCCGGCGCTTACAAGGCGGCAATCGCCCGGCGCGAGCGTGCACGAGACCTGGAACAATGGAGCATTGCAAAACTGAAGCGGGAAGTGGCCACCGTGATCAACGAGTATCGGGTAACGGCCCGGACTCTGACCGATTTCCGGAAAGGGCAGGGAGAAGCAGCGGAAGAAAACATCCGTCTGGCCCAGATCGCCTTTGAAAACGGCGAGATGGATCTTGCCGATCTCATCATCTACCTCGACCGCGGCCTCCAGGCGCGTATTACCCGGCTGAAGCTGTTCAATCAGACCTGGCAGGCCCGCATCCGCGTGGCCGCGGTGCTCGGCCATCCCGAATATATCTTCAAAGGAAATCAAAAATGAACCTATTAACCCGAACGTTATTTTTCATACTATCCATCGCGCTGGCCTCCCCCCTGATAGCAGGGGAGAACAGTGCCTCCGTAAACTCTCAACCCGTACCGGATAGCGGCATTGCCATGACCTCGGAGCAAAGGCAGGCCGCTGGTATCCGGCTGGAAAAAATTGGCCAGCGCATGCTGTATGAAACCATCAGTGCGCCGGGCCGGGTGCTCAGCAATCTCTACCGTACGGCGGACGCCACCGCGCTGATTCAGGGCATTGTCGCCAGGCGTATGGCGCGTATGGGCGAATATGTCAAAAAGGGCCAGGCGCTGGTGACGTTGATCAGCCCGGACCTGGCGCGCGCCCAGGCGGCCTACCTGGCCGCACTGGCGGAACGGTACAGAGCAAAGCAGGAGTATGTGCGCCTCAAAGGGCTGGCCGCGCAACAGATTGTCTCCAAGGCCCGGTTGCAACGGGCCGGAGCCAACTTTGAAGCCGCCAATGCCGGGCTCAGACAGGCCAGGGCCGCGCTTTCCGCCTATGGCCTGAGTGCCGGGGAAATCGAGAGTCTGGCTCGGGACAAGCATCCGAAATTCGGCAGGCTCGTGTTACGCGCCCCGCTGGCGGGAACGGTGGTGGCCGATCATTTCCGTCTGGGTGAAAATATAGCGCCGGGCCGAATGCTGATGCAAATCACTAACGAATCCACAGTCTGGGTGGAGGCCAGCATGACGCCGGAGAATGCGGATCGGGTGCGCATGGGCATGCCTGCCCGCATCGGTTTCGAGAACAAGTGGCTGAACGGGAAGGTGGTGCAACTGCATCACCGGATCGATCCCGTCACACGTACGCGCGGCGTGCGCATTGAGGTGGATAACCGGAATGACCTGTTGCATCAGGGCCAATTCGTGGATGTGCGAATCAGGCTGAGTACAGGTAAAAAGGTTTCCGCCGTGCCCGCAAAAGCGGTAATTCTTATGCAGGGCTCGCCGATCGTCTTCAAACAGGAAGATGGTCAATTGCGTGTTCGGAAAGTTAAAACAGGTGCAAGCATGGGTGGCTGGACGGAAATCAAATCCGGGCTCACCCCCGGGGATATGATTGTCTCCAAAGGCGCCTTCCTTCTCAAGTCCATGCTGCTTAAATCCCAGTTGGGTGAAGACTGATGTTGAATAAACTGGTTGAAGCCTCCCTGCACTACAAGTTTCTTGTCCTCGTTGTCTTTGCCGTCGTGGCCGCGCTCGGCTGGCGGGCGGTCATGAGCGTGCCTGTCGATGCCTTCCCCGATGTGACGCCGGTACAAGTCAATATTTATACCGAATCACCGGGCCTGGCGGCGGAGGATGTCGAACAACTACTGACTTTTCCCGTCGAGACGAGCATGGCGGGACTTCCGGGCGTGCAGCAGATTCGTTCGGTAAGCCTGTTCGGACTCTCTTACGTATCCGTCTATTTTGAAGACAATATGGATATTTATTTTACCCGGCGTCTGGTTATGGAACGATTGCAGGAAGTGGGCAATCGTATTCCCAAGGGCTACGGCAAACCGGTCATGGGGCCGAATACTTCGGGCCTCGGCCAGGTGTTCTGGTACACGATCGAGCGAGCGGATACGAAACTCGCCAGGGCCGTCACGGACATGGATCTTCGAACATTGCAGGACTGGACGGTTCGCCTGATTTTGCGCACGGCGTCCGGCGTGGATGACGTGCTCTCCTGGGGCGGTGAGAAACGTCAGTTCCAGGTTGTGGTTAAACCCCTGCAACTCATCAGGTACGGGCTTGGCTTCAAGGATCTCATGCGGGCGATTCAGGCCAATAACGGTCAGGTGGGAGGCCAGTACATCAACCTTGGTCCCGAGCAGTATCTGGTACGCGGCCTTGGCCTGGTACATGGCACACGGGATATTGGCAGCATCGTGGTTAAGGTGAAAGACGGTACGCCGGTCTATCTGCGCGATGTGGCCGTCATCAAGCAGGCACCGGCGCTACGCTTCGGCGCCGTTACCCGCGACGGCAAGGAAGTCACCTTCGGCATGGTGCTGGCCCGCATCGGCACCAACGCCAAGGATGTGGTGGAAGCGGTCAAGAAAAAGGTGAAAATTGTACAGTCCGCCTTGCCCGAAGGCGTAAAGCTGACTCCGGTCTATGAGCGCACCGATCTGGTGGACAAGGCAATCGACACGGCAGTCAGCGCGCTGGTGGAAGGCTCCATTCTGGTCGCCGTGGTGTTGTTTCTGTTTCTGGGAGAGCTGCGTTCGGCTATTGTGGTTATCTCAGCCTTGCCGCTGGCGATGCTGATTGCCTTTATCGGTATGCAGGAAGTGGGTCTTTCGGCAAATCTGATGTCGCTGGCCGGCCTGGCCATCGGTATCGGCATGATGGTGGATGGCGCCGTGGTCATGGTGGAAAACTCTTTCCGCATCATGTCCGAGCGGCGCGCGGAAGGGGGAGAGGTCAACCGAACCGCGGCGGTTCTGGCGGCGGCTCGTGAGGTGGCCAATCCCATTACCTTCGCCGTCATTATTATTATCGTTGTGTTCCTGCCGCTGTTTTCGATGCAGGGGCTCGAGGGCAAGCTGTTCAAGCCCATGGCCTTCAACATCAGCTTTGCCATGGGAGGATCCCTGATACTCACCCTGACCATCATTCCGGTGCTGGCATCCATGATTCTCAAGCCGAAGAAGGAAAAGGACACCTGGCTCGTCGCCTGGATCAAACGCGGGTTTCTGCCATTTCTGGCCTGGGCGCTGTCTCACAAGAAGACCGTGATGACCAGCGCCGGCATCGTGCTGGTAGCCAGCTTTTCCCTGTTTCCATTTCTGGGCAAGGAATTCATGCCCACGTTGCAGGAAGGATCCATTATGTGGCGGGTGACGTCCATTCCCTCCACCTCGCTGGATGAATCCATCGCTGTCTCCGAAAAGATTGAGAAAACACTCAATGCGTTTCCCGAGGTGACTACCTCCATCGCCATGATTGGCCGGGCCGAAAAAGGCGAAACGGCGGATGTGAACTATATGGAAATATATACCGGACTTACGCCAAAGGATCAATGGACCCGTCCCATTGGAGATCTGGCGAAGGCCATGCGGAAGCAGTTGGAAAAAGCGGTTCCAACCGCGGTATTTGCTTTCACCCAACCCATTCAGATGCGTGTCGAAGAATTGATTTCCGGCGTACGCGCCACGCTGGCCGCCAAGCTCTATGGTCCGGAGCTGGGTGATCTGGATCGGCTGAGCCTGGAAATAAAAAAGGCTGTGGCGACAGTGCCCGGCGTGGCTGATCTGGCATTGGAAGCCAATATTGGCAAGCCGCAGGTGCGTATTCAGGTCAACCGCGAGCAACTGGCCCGTTACGGCATGAATGCCGACGATATTCTCACGGTGGTGCGCACCGGCATCGGTAATGAGCCGGTATCCACGCTGATTGACGGCGTCAAGCGCTTCGCCATTACGGTGCGCCTGAACAACGCCTCCAAGGCCTCGATCGAGGCGATCAGGAACATTCCGTTACGCACGGCGGCGGGCGCCATTATCCCCTTGTCCCGGGTGGCGAATGTTTCAGTGACATCGGGTTATTCCTTTATACGGCGCGAACAGTTGCAGCGCTATGCGGTGGTTCAGATGGATGTGCATGGGCGCGACGTGGATGGCTTCGTCAAGGATGCCAATGCGGCCATCAAGGCGAAGGTCAAGCTGCCCCCTGGCTACTGGATTGAATGGGGCGGCGCCTTCGAAAACCAGCAGCGCGCCCTCAAACGCTTGTCCATCATCGTGCCGATTACCATCTTCTTCATCTTCGTGCTCCTCTATACGGCATTTAATTCGGTGAAATACGCCACCATGATCATTGCCAACGTGCCTTTCGCCACCATCGGGGGGGTCGTGTCCCTGTTTATCAGCGGCCAGTACCTTTCGGTGCCTTCGGCGATCGGTTTCATTGCCGTATTCGGCGTGGCCATGCTGAACGGGATTGTACTGATCAGTTTTATCAACGAGTTGCGCGAGAAGGGAATGTCTGTCGCCAGGGCCGTGCGCCGTGGCGTGGAGTTAAGGCTCAGGCCGGTACTAATGACCGCAAGCGTGGCCATACTTGGTCTGGTTCCGATGTTGATCTCAAGCGGCGTTGGCGCCGAAACCCAGCGGCCACTGGCTTCGGTGGTGGTGGGAGGATTGATCACCTCCACCTTCCTTACTCTGGTGCTGCTGCCCGTTATCTATGAATGGATCGAAACCCGGAAGGAGAAAAAATCATGAAGAAAATATCCCATATCAAACCTTGGTGGCTAGTATTCTACATAAGTATGTATCCGGTAGTTTGTACGATATCACAGCGAACAAAAAAATTGAGAGGGACTTCTGCTTCGCTCCAGCGTTATTTTTCGCTGATGTGTATTCAGCATACTGCCTCGAAATGCCTTGCAGCGTCCCAAAAATGACCACAACGCTACGCTTGGACTTTATGTGAACAGACCCTAATTGCATGAGGCCTGATACTGGCATGCAATCACAATCCATCGCACTCATTGCCACAACCAATGAGCCCGGTGAAATACTACTGATCAAGCGCCCCGAGGATGTACATTGTTGTGGATTATGGTCCTTTCCCGGCGGTAAGGTAGAAATGGGTGAGACGCCGATTGATGCAGCCCGGCGCGAACTACTGGAAGAAACAGAACTGACAGGGAAAAACTGGCGTCCATTGGGTGAATATCAACACGATTATCCGGATCGAACCCTGCATTTCCACCTGTTTGCCTGTGATTGCAATGATCCTGATATGCTTCACAGCGCGGAAGCCTATGCATGGATTCCCGTTAACAGACTGGACGAATACCCTATGCCAGAAGCCAATCGGGCATTGCTTGCCTGCATGGTTCATAAATTGCATGATGAGCCGCTTCACAATACTGAAAAAACACTCTGCAGGCCCTAGCGATATAATGAGGAGATCAGGGAAATGCTGAAACTTGCAACATTGCCGGAACCGACGCTGTTCCTGCGTCCCGTCCCCGCTTTTTTACAGGCCCGATTGCTACAAAACATCCTGGAACAGATGCTGGATGAAGAAGCCGCACACCGGTTTGCCGAACTGTCCGGCAAGCGTTTTCTGTTTCGCACGTTCGATGATGTCGTTTGCCTGGGTATGACATTTACAAATGGCTCGATCCGGGTGCAGGCAAACCCCCGGTGGGAGGCCGATGTAACCATCAGCGGCAATCTTCCGGCATTGATCGCGCTCTGTTTCAGCCTTGAGGATGCGGATAGCCTGTTTTTTTCACGTTGCCTGTTATTGACAGGCGATACCGCCAGCGGGCTATTGTTTAAAAATGTGTTGGCTAACCTGGATTTTGATCTTCATGCGGCGCTGCAAAACAAGCTTGGAACCCGTACGGCGGATACATTATGGCGCATGGCAGGCCAGACCCTCGCGGGTATTGAGCGGGCGGACGGTGATGTGACGCGTACACGGACATGGATCACGAAGAGCCTTCACCTGTCTACAACAGATCAGACACAATCCCTGCGAACGGACATGAACGCACTGACCGGGCAATATGATGCCATGCAGCACCGGCTGGCAAAACTTGAAAGAAGACTGGCCCGCCGGGCATGAGCCATTCGTCCGGCAAGCCGGAACTGGTCTGCCCGGCCGGTAATCTGCCATCATTAAAAGCCGCCGTGGATGCCGGCGGTGACGTCGTCTATCTGGGCTTTCGCAATGCCTCCAATGCTCGCAATTTTGAAGGGTTGAATTTCAGCCCGGCAGAGGCGAAGGAAGGTATCGACTATGCGCATCGAAACAGTGCGCGGGTATATATCGCCGTTAACACATCACCGAGGCCGGGGCAGGAAGAAGCGTGGACATCTTCGGTGGATCTGGCTGCGGAACTGGGTGCTGACGCCGTCATCCTCGCCGATATGTCTCTGCTGGATTACGCAAAAAGGCATTACCCGTCACTGCGCCGCCATCTGTCCGTGCAGGCAAGCGCATGCAATTATGAATCGCTGGAGTTCTATCGCCGTGAATTTGGTATCGACCGTGCGGTATTGCCCAGGGTGCTGACGCTGGATGATATTCGTACCTTGAACGAGCGCACGTCGGTGGAAATTGAAATCTTCGTCTCCGGTGGCCTGTGCGTGATGGCCGAAGGCCGTTGCTGGCTTTCGTCGTTTATCACCGGAGATTCTCCGAACATGCAGGGGGTATGTTCCCCGGCACATGCCGTACGTTTCGAGGAACAACAGGATACGCTGGACGTACGGCTTGACGGCGTACTGATCAACCGCTTTGCACCAAATGAGGCAGCAGCCTATCCGACGCTTTGCAAAGGGTGCTTCGAAGCAGAAGGCAAACAGGGACATGTCATGGAAGAGCCATACAGTTTGAATGTACTTGAGATGTTGCCCGCCATTATGCATGCCGGTATCTCGGCGCTGAAAATCGAAGGTCGCCAGCGCACCAAACATTATGTGAAGGAAGTCGTCAGCGTCATGCGTGCCGCCGTGGATGCATGCGCGGCAGACCCGCAGAGCTATCGCACACAAACCACATGGGTGGAACGTATGAATGCCGTTTCCGAAGGTGGTGCACGTACAACCGGCGCCTATGCCGACGAGTGGCGGTGAAGCAACATATCAAATTATCGGTCGGCCCCCTTCTGTTCGGCTGGCCGGAGACAAAGGTTAATGATCTGTATCTCGGACTGGCCGGGAATCCGGATGTGGATATTTTGTATCTTGGCGAGGTTGTATGTTCCAAGCGGATGATTGCGGGTATCGAACCGATTGTCCGGCTGGCGGATGCGTTAAAAAATTGTGGCAAGGAAATTGTACTTTCCACACTGGCGATGCCGTGCGGCGAGCATGAGTTACAGGCTATTCGTGACCTCATCAGCGCCGCCGGTGAACGACATCTTGCCATCGAAGCCAATGATATGTCAGCGGTATCCATTGCCTCTGAGGCGGGTGTTGCCTTTGTTGCCGGCCCACATCTGAATGTCTACACACCCTATGCTCTGCAACGCCTGTCAACACTGGGGGCCATGCGTGTGGTGCCGCCGATGGAGTTACCCCCTCAGGATATTCCGTCCATAGCGGCACAATCCGGGGTGGAGGTGGAATACTTCGCCCACGGCAAGCTGCCGCTCACCTTTTCCGCACGTTGCTACACTGCCCGGGCACGTGGCATGAGCAAACGCACATGCCATCACACCTGTTTCATGGACCCGGACGGTATTGAAATGCGTTCACTGGACCATGAGGGTTTTACCACCATCAATGGTATTCAAATCATGTCCCACCGCCCGTTTACCGTCCTGGATCATGTGCGGGAATTACGGCAACTGGGCGTGGGTGTGCTGCGTATTTCTCCCCAACACGAGCACATGACGGATATCATCCACCGGTTCCGGGCGGTCGCCGACGGCATGCAGGACGGCAGAGAAGCTCTGATTAGTCTGGCGGGCGACTCACCGTTGCAGCAACAATTCTGTAACGGCTATTACCATGGCAAGCAAGGACGGGTATGGATTGAATAACGCCCTGTCTCATCAATTCGTTACCCCTCTGATCAACAGCTTTGGTTATTACCTGAAGCAGCGTTTTCCACAAAAAGTGCACAAGGTTACGGTGGATGCCGGATTTACCTGTCCCAACAGGGATGGCAGCAAAGGGCGTGGCGGATGCAGTTATTGCAATAATAAAAGTTTCAATCCGAACAAGCGGCGCGAGGTGTCCGCCATTGAGCAACAGATTGAAGCCGGAAAGACCGTCGTCAGAAAACGTACGGGAGCGACCCGCGTACTGGCCTACTTTCAGGCTTACTCCAATACCTATGCTCCGCTTTCGGAGCTGGCGGATCGTTATTCGCAGGCGCTGGCATGCCCGGATGTGGTCGGGTTGAGCATCAGTACCCGCCCCGATTGCATTGATGCCGGAGTAGTGGATCTGCTCGGATCATACCGCGACCGTGGCTATGAGATATGGCTTGAAATCGGACTTCAATCCGCGCATGACGTGACCCTGAAGCGTATCCGGCGCGGGCATGATTTCACCACCTACGCGCAGGCCGTTCGTCTGATCCGCGCCAGAGGACTGCCTGTGTGCACGCACCTGATCCTCGGCCTGCCGGGTGAAAACCGTGATATGATGATGCAGACGCTGGATCGGGTGACGGATACCGGAACGGACGGTGTTAAATTTCATCCCCTGCACATCGTGCGCCATACGCTTCTTGCACACGAGTGGAAGCGGGAGCCCTTCCCTCTGCTCAACCAGCATGAATACGCAGGGCTGGTCTGCGATATGCTTGAACGCATTCCACCCCGTTACGTGATCCACCGCCTGACCGGCACGGCATCGCGGGACATGCTGCTGGCACCTTCCTGGTGTACAAAAAAATGGGCCGTAATCAACGCTATCCATGCTGAAATGAAGCGCCGTGGCAGTCATCAGGGATGTGTGTCCGGTGGCGAACGGACCGTGTGAAGAAAGAGACAAGCAAGGGCATGGCAGGATTTATGAATAGTTCAGGCTGGCAACTCAAACATCAGCTTGCATGACCCACTCCGTTCACACCCATGACGAAAGTACTATCTGCATGCTAACATCCCGCTTAAATCTATCGTGAGGATCTAACATTCATGTCCGGACATTCCAAATGGTCGACCATCAAACACAAAAAGGCTGCGGCTGATGCCAAGCGTGGTCAGGTGTTCACCCGCTTCATTCGTGAAATTACCATCGCCGCCAAACTCGGCGGCGCTGATCCGGAAGCCAATCCCAGACTTCGTTCCGCCATTGCCGCCTCCCGTGGCGTGAATATGCCCAAGAGCAACATCGACCGTGCTATTGAAAAGGGCGTTGGCGGCGGCGAGGGCGCCAATATTGAGGAAATCCGATATGAGGGCTATGGCCAGGGTGGTGTGGCTATTCTGGTGGATTGCATGACCGATAACCGCAATCGCACGGTATCCGACGTACGTTCCGCATTTAACAAAGGCGGCGGTAGTATGGGGGAATCCGGCTGTGTGGCATGGATGTTCCACCAAAAGGGACTGTTCGTGTTCGACCGTAACGAAGTAGATGAAGAGGCGCTGATGGAAGTGGCGCTGGAAGCAGGCGCCGAGGATGTGCAGGAGAAAGCGGATGAAGGTTGCTTTGAGGTCACATCCGAACCTGCGGATTTTGCTCCGGTGCAGGAAGCCTTTGAAACCGCCAACCTCAAGCCTCAGGTTGTGGAAATATCATGGATACCTGAAAACACGGTGCGGGTGGAAGGAGATTCGGCGGAAAAGCTGCTGAACCTGATTGAACGCCTGGAGGAACTGGATGACGTACAAAATGTTTATGCCAATTATGATATTGATGACGCGGAAATGGAGCGATTGAGTAACTGATGCGCATTCTCGGGGTAGACCCAGGCTCGCGCCGAACCGGTTATGGCGTTGTAGATGCAAGCGGCGGACGCATCACGCATCTGACGCATGGCATTATCGCCACGGGAAACGGTGAGTTCACGGAGCGGCTGGCGACCCTGTTTGCGGGACTCTCGGATGTTATTGCCAGCCATCAGCCGGAATGCGTGGCCATGGAGGATGTATTCATGGCACGCAATGCCGCATCAGCGCTGAAGCTGGGGCAGGCCAGGGGCGCACTAATCGCCGCCTGTGCGCATGCCGGTCTGAAGGTGACGCCATACAGTCCCACTACGGTAAAACAGGCTGTCACCGGCTTTGGGCGGGCTGAAAAAGAGCAGATTCAGCATATGATCCAACAGTTACTCAAACCCCCGCCGCCCTTGCAGGAGGATGCCGCTGATGCGCTGGCCGTTGCTATCTGTCATTCTAATCATATAACCAGTCCTGCGGCCAGACTTGCGGAACAGATGTCAGCATGAGTATTTTGACATGATTGGCTGGCTCAAAGGCAAGGTGCATGGGCTGGACCCGTCCGGTTCCGTGCTGGTGGATGTCGGCGGCATTGGCTATGAAGTGGCTGTAAGCATGCAAACGCTGTGTACGCTGAAAGTAGGTGAAGAGGCGGAACTGTTCATCCATACCCATGTGCGCGAGGATCAAATTACCCTGTTTGGCTTTGCCAGCATGCGTGAGCGGACCGTCTTCCGTAAGTTGACGGGTGTTTCCGGCATCGGGGCGCGCACGGGCTTGAACATTCTTTCCGGTATGAGCGTGGAGGAATTGCTTACCGCCATTGATGCATCCGACGATGTTGCCATTGCACGCACACCTGGGATTGGAAAAAAAACAGCACAGCGGCTCATTCTGGAACTTAAGGGCAAACTGGTGGGCGAAGCAGGTGCGGCAAGCGCCATATCTTCCGTCCTTGCCGATGTGCGATCAGCCCTCTCCAATCTGGGTTATAAGCCTGCGCAGATTGATGTGGCGCTTCAACGTATTGAAGACACAGGTAATCTTGAAAGTATGTTCAGGGCCGCCATGAAGGCTCTGGTTTGAACAGATCCATGAATGATGAAGTCGTAAAAAGTCCGTCCATGGCCTTTTTACTTTCCGTACAAACCACAAATTGCGCTGCAAGCCCTTGAGTTACGCACCCGTTCATGGGCGCTTTGATGACTTCTTACAACGTTATCATGAATAACCCCGCAGACAAACCCGCCGAAGAAGACCGTCTGATTACCCCGGCCATTCGCCGTGAGGACAACTGGGATGCCGCCCTGCGCCCCACGCAACTGTCCGAATATATTGGCCAGGAAAAGATCCGCGCCAATCTTTCGATATTCATTCGGGCCGCCAGAAAGCGCAAGGAATCACTGGATCACGTCCTCTTCTATGGTCCGCCGGGCTTGGGCAAGACCACGCTGGCCAATATCGTAGCGCAAGAAATGGGCGTGAATATCCGCGCCACCTCCGGACCGGTGATTGAACGCGCCGGTGATCTGGCCGCCATGTTGACCAATCTTGAGAAGGGCGATGTGCTGTTTATCGATGAGATCCATCGGTTGAGCCCGCAAGTCGAGGAAATCCTTTACCCGGCCATGGAGGATTTTCAGTTGGACATCATCATTGGCCAGGGCCCCGCGGCCCGCTCCATCAAGATGGATTTACCCCGTTTCACGCTCGTTGGCGCGACGACGCGGACGGGGCTGCTGACCTCGCCGTTGCGCGGACGCTTTGGCGTGGTCTCCCGGCTGGAGTTTTACGATCATGCGGAGCTGGCGCGGATCGTTTCACGCTCCGCCCGGTTGTTGAATATTGTGGTGGATGACAAAGGCGCATTTGAGATCGCCCGTCGTTCACGCGGCACGCCACGTATTGCCAACCGCCTGCTCCGGCGTGTCCGTGATTTCGCCGAGGTTGAGCAGCATGATTCGCGTGTTACAAAAAGCGTGGCGCATGATGCGTTGATGCGGCTGGAGGTCGATGAAATGGGGCTGGATTATATGGATGCCAAACTGCTCTCCACCCTGATTGATAAATTTTCCGGTGGACCAACCGGTCTGGACACCCTTGCCGCATCTATTTCAGAGGAAAAAGAAACCATTGAAGATGTCATCGAGCCATTTTTGTTACAACAGGGCCTCATTACCCGAACGCCGCGCGGACGCATTGCCACGCCGCTGGCTTACACGCATTTGAATCGTAGATTGTCGGAATCGGGCCAACAGGGATCGCTGTTGTGAACGTAACTACTTGTGAGTAAAAAAATACACCGGTTTCCGGTACGTATCTACTATGAGGATACCGACCATGGCGGCGTGGTTTATTATGCCAATTATCTGAAATTTATGGAACGTGCCCGTACGGAATTCCTGCGAGATCCCGGCCTTGAACTGGATGAAGTGGAATCGACCTTCGGCATATTGTTTGCCGTCACCGAAATTCATGTACACTACCGGAATCCAGCCCGTTTTAATGATATGCTTATCGTGGAAAGCAAGCTCATGGAGGCCCGTGGTGCACGTCTGTCATTCCGACAAAGCATTCTCCGGCAAACTGAAGTGCTGACCGAAGGTGAAGTCCGCCTGGCCTGCATGGATCGGGCAGGTTATCCCAGGCGCATTCCCGGAGAAGTATTACAGTTGATCCATCCCAAACTGAATAAACATACCGTAACAAAGGAGCAAGCATGAGCGGGGATCTTTCAATATGGAATCTGATTCTACACGCCAGTGTGATTGTCCAGGGCGTGCTGGTGTTGTTGTTGCTGCTGTCGGTGATGTCCTGGGCCATTATTTTCAACAAATGGCGGCGTTATCGGAAGTCCCGGCAAGAAGCTGAGGAGTTTTCATCCGCTTTCTGGGGCGGCAAGGATATGGATGCCGTGCTTGCAAGTATTCCGCAACGTTATCCGGACAGTTCACTTCCCAATATCTTCCAGGCCGGCTACCGCGAATTCATGCGTCATCAGCGTGATGTCACACAAACCCAGACGATAAAAAAGATTGTCGCTGGCGGTGGTATGGATGGTATCCGCCGCGCTCTGGACGCCGCATTGTCCCGCGAACTGGAACGCCTGTCCCGCCACCTGGCTTTTTTGGCTACGGTGGGTTCCACCTCCCCTTTCATCGGCCTGTTCGGAACGGTCTGGGGTATTATGAATGCATTCCAGAATATCGCTCTGACCAGAAACACATCACTGACGTCCGTAGCGCCGGGCATTGCCGAGGCTCTTGTGGCCACGGCTTTCGGTCTGGTCGCTGCCATCCCGGCGGTCGTCGCCTACAATAAATTTACGTCCGATTTGAAGCGCATGGCGGCGAATATGGAGCAGTTCTCTTCCGAGTTTCTGAACATCATCTCCCGCCATATCAGGAATTAACCGTATGTGGGTCGGAAGCAGCAAATGGAATCAGGACGCCGAACCCATGGGTGAAATCAACGTAACGCCACTGGTGGACGTCATGCTGGTATTGCTCATCATCTTTATGGTCACCGCACCCCTGCTGACCCAGGGCGTCAATGTGAATCTGCCGACGGTCGCTTCTCCTCCGATGCGACAGAATATTGAGCCTCTGGTCGTGACAATTCGCAAGAATGGCAAAATTTATCTACAGAAACATGCCATCCGGCTTGAGCAACTGGCATCCCGCATCAAGGCGATCCGTCAACAGAAACCGAAATTTCAGGTCTTTATCCGGGGTGATGCAAAAACACCCTACGGGCGCGTGGCCCAGGTGATGAGCCTGCTGGCCAAAGCAAATATCAAGGAAGTCGGACTTGTCACAGAGCCTGGCCGCTAGCCATCCGTCATATCCTAACCACGCCTCCCTGTCGGCGCTGGACATTACGGTTTCAGTGGCATTCC
This sequence comes from uncultured Zetaproteobacteria bacterium, assembly GCA_964407235.1. Lineage (GTDB taxonomy): Bacteria > Pseudomonadota > Zetaproteobacteria > Mariprofundales > Mariprofundaceae > JAUZQZ01. The sequence goes on from CAYOUW010000041.1 coordinate 15,070, forward strand.
ACCTGCTAATCCTTGCCGTTATTCTGGTTTTTGGACTCTGGCATTGGCAAACACAAAATTTCCATCCCGCAAGCGTGAGGGTCCGTCTGATTTCCGCGCAACAGTTTGAACGGTTGCAGCATCGGGCGCATCATGCCTCCCCTCCCGAAAAGAAACGTCATAAACCGGAAATAAAACCAAAACCGGTGGTGAAACCCAAGCTGAAACCTGCGTTGAAACTCAAACCAAAGCCTGCTCTCAAGCATAAAACCAGACCGAAATCGAAACCCAAGGTTGAGGATAACTTTAATCCCTTCAAACCCATGGAATCCTCCACCGATGTGAGATCGGCGCCAAAGAGCAGTCCCAAAACAGCGCAAGTGTTTCAGGGCCAATTGTCAAAACAGGAAATCAACCATTATATCGCCCGGATTCAGGCGGCGGTACAAAGCCACTGGAAGGTTCCGAATATTGGCAAGGATGTACGGAATCCGCTGGTAAAAATGGTGCTTAATCCGGACGGCAGCGTGCGTGAAGTTCGAATCCTTGAGTCCTCGGGTAGTGCGGCGCTGGATGCATCGCTCATCCGGGCCATCGAGGCAGCCAGCCCGTTTCAGGTTCCGAGGGAACAGTTTGATCTTTTCCGCAACAATAAAATCCGTTTTCACCCCCTGCGCTAACCTGAACGATTCATAAATAGCGACTCACCCCGCGTTGCGGCCCCTAATCCAAGAGCAACAAAATCAAGCACTTACGATTTTATTACTCAAGAGTTCAGGATAGGGAGCCACTGATTAACAGTAAATTTTGCCAATCGTACGAAGATCGACTACCATAGTATTTCTGTAACTACTCAGCACCCTTGATAGGGTAGATTATTCTCTGGAGAAAGCGGTAATG
>CAYOUW010000042.1:0-15530 GCA_964407235.1 uncultured Zetaproteobacteria bacterium
GAAGCATGAGTGAAAAGAAAAGCAACAGGCGCGTGCTGGAAGGCGTTGTGCTGAGTAACAAGACGGAAAAGACGATTGTGGTGCAGGTGGAACGCAAGTTTTTGCATCCGCGGTACCGTAAAACGATTCGTGCGCATAAAAAATACATGGCGCATGACGAATCCAATGAATGCAACATCGGCGATACGGTACGCATTGTCGAATCCAGGCCGTTATCCCGCCGCAAGCGCTGGGCTCTGGATTCCATTGTTACCCGCGCCGAGCAGTTGTAAACGATATAACAGAGGGCGAAGGCGATGATTCAGACTGAAACCATACTTGATGTTGCGGATAATTCCGGTGCAAGAAGGATTGCCTGTATTAAGGTTCTGGGCGGATCGAAGCGGCGCTATGCCCGCGTTGGCGATGTGATTGTCGTGGCCGTTAAAGACGCCATGCCCGGTGGCAAGGTGAAAAAAGGTCAGGTGGCCAGGGCCGTGGTCGTGCGCACGACCAAGGAGTTCCGCCGTCCGGATGGTAGCTCTATCCGTTTCGATCAGAATGCGGCCGTACTACTGACGCCTCAGGGCGAACCGGTAGGGACGCGTATTTTCGGGCCGGTCACGCGCGAATTGCGCGGCAAGGGATATATGAAGATTATTTCCCTTGCGCCGGAAGTACTGTAGACCGGGAGTTGTTGGAGATGATGATGAGTACAATGACAAAAACCCGCATTCGCCGTGATGATGAAGTGATCGTGGTTGCTGGACGGGATAAAGGCGCGCGTGGTAAGGTGATTCGCACGTTACCGGCCGTTGGCAAGGTGTTGGTGGCCAAGATGAACATGGTCAAATGCCATACGCGCCCATCGCAGTCGAGCGGTGGCGGCATCCTTGAAAAGGAAGCGCCGATCGCGCTTTCCAATGTGCAGTATTATTGCCCGAGCTGCAAGAAAGGCGTTCGGCTCGGCATCAAAATACTGGAAGACGAGCGCAAGGTGCGCACTTGCAGACAGTGCGGCGAAGTGCTGGATCGATAGAATACGGGAGCAACTTGAAATGGCTCGATTGAGAGAAACATACAAAGCCGATATTAAGCCCGCTCTGCGGAAGGAGCTGGGTATTAAAAATATCATGGCCGTACCGTCCATTAGCAAGATTGTGGTCAATATGGGGGTCGGTGAGGCAGCACTGAATTCCAAGTTGATTGGAGGTGCGGTTACCGATATGACGGCCATTACCGGCCAGAAACCGGTGGTAACGAAAGCGCGCAAGTCCGTGGCCAACTTCAAGTTGCGTGAAGGCATGGGTATCGGTTGCCGGGTGACGTTGCGTGGAACGCAAATGTGGGAATTTCTGGATCGCCTGGTCAATATTGCTCTGCCGCGCATCCGTGATTTCAAGGGCATTAGTCCGAAGTCGTTTGACGGGCGTGGAAACTATACAATGGGGATCAAGGAGCAAATCATCTTCCCGGAAATTGAATATGATAAAGTGGATAAAATCCGCGGTATGGATATCACGATTTGCACCACCGCCAGGACCAATGCGGAAGGCTTGGCGCTGCTCAGGCATTTCCGTATGCCGTTCAGAAATTAAGGAGTTATTCATGGCAACCAAGGCAATGATTGCAAAGTGCAATCGGAAACCGAAATTTAATGTGCGCGGCTATACTCGCTGCCAACTGTGCGGACGGCCGCATTCGGTCTATCGCAAGTTCGGCCTCTGCCGTATTTGCCTGCGAAAACGCGCCCTGTCCGGTGAAATTCCGGGCATGGTCAAATCGAGTTGGTAGGAGAATTGCCATGATGATGGATCGAATTGCAGACATGCTGACCCGTATTCGCAATGCGCAGGGCGCAAGGTTGGAGAAGGTGGAAATGCCTGCCAGCCGTATGACGAATGCACTGGCCGAGATTCTCAGGAAAGAAGGCTATGTGCAGGCGGTTAAGGCATATAATCGTAAGGGGCGCAAGCAATTACGCCTGACCCTTCGCTACGACGATGAAGGCAAGCCGGTCATTCGCGAGATCGATCGCGTATCCAAGCCGGGCCGCCGCGTCTATGTGGGCGCCGATGAATTGCCGCGCGTTAAAAGTGGCTATGGCATGGCGATTGTCAGCACGTCACGTGGCGTTATGACCGATAAGCGCGCGCGTGCGGCTCATATTGGCGGTGAAATTTTATGTACGGTCTTTTGAGGTAAGGAAAATGTCTCGCATTGGAAAACAGCCGATCACCGTTCCCGGTGGCGTAGAAATTAAAATTGGAAAGGATTCCGTGACCGTCAAAGGCCCTGGGGGTGAGTTGGTTTCACCGTTATTTAGCGGGATTACGGCGGTGCGGGAAGGAGATCGCCTGGTTTTGCAATGCGCTGACCTGAACAGCAAGATGATGAAGTCCAGATATGGTCTGGCGCGTGCATTGCTGGCCAATGTCATTACGGGTGTTACCAGGGGTTTTGAGCGCGTCCTGGAATTGCGCGGCGTGGGCTATCGCGCCCAGATTCAGGGCCGGAACCTGAATTTGTCGCTTGGTTTTTCGCATCCGGTAGTTTATGCCATACCGGAAGGCGTGGAAGTGAAGGTGGAGCAAAGCCGTATCACGCTGAACGGTATCGACAAACAGAAGGTGGGTCAGACTGCCGCCGAGATTCGCGCCTATCGTCCGCCGGAGCCTTACAAAGGTAAGGGCGTTCGTTACGCGGATGAGCGCGTGATGATGAAAGAAGGCAAGAAGGCCTAGATTCATGGAACGGGACACAAGGAGAATCCAATGTCTGTAAAGCGTTATGAACATGATGCAGCTGTGCGCCGGGCAACCCGGGTGCGCGCGCGGGTCAAGGCGTCCGGGTTGTTGCGTTTGAGCGTATTCCGTTCCAGCCGCCACATTTATGCCCAGGTTATTGACGACGCGGCAGGAAAGACGCTGGTGGTGGCATCGAGCCTTGATTCCGTCATCGAGACGGGTGGCGACAAAAAAGCAGCGGAAGCTGTGGGAAAATTGCTGGGTGAGCGCGCAAAAAAGGCCGGAGTCAAGGAAGTGGCCTTTGATCGTGGGCGCTTTCCCTACCATGGCCGCGTGCAGGCGCTGGCTGATGGCGCCCGTGGCGCCGGATTGAAGTTTTAGGAGCATTTGGATGATCAATACTGAAGAATTGGAGTTGACCGAGAAACTCGTATACATTAATCGCGTGGCCAAGACCGTGGCAGGCGGCCGTCGCATGGGTTTCTCGGCGCTGATGGTCGTGGGCGATGGCAATGGTCATGTTGGTTTCGGGCATGCGAAGGCCAAGGAGGTGCCCGAGGCCATTCGCAAGGCGAATGAAATCGCACGCCGCACGTTGGTCAGCGTGCCGCGTAAAGGCGGCACGATTCACTACGAGGTGATTGGCCGCCAGGATGCATCGCGGGTAATGCTCAAGCCGGCCAGTGAAGGCACTGGCGTGATTGCCAGCAGCAGTGTGCGTGCGGTCATGGATGCGGCGGGTATTCATGATGTGTTGACCAAGTGTCTCGGATCCCGTAATCCGCTGAATCTGGTCCGTGCGACATTTGATGGCCTGCGGATGCTGGAAACGCCGGAGCAGGTGGCCGAGCGGCGCGGCAAAGGCTCGCAGGGAGCCGCGGTATGAATAAAAAGGTTATGATTCGTATTCGCCATGTAAAAAGTGGCATCGGGTATGCCAAGGATCAGAAGGCTACCTTGCGCGGGTTGGGTTTTTACCGCATGAATCAGGTGGTGGAGCTGGAAGATACGTCGGCTGTTCGCGGCATGATCAACAAGGTGCGCCACCTTGTGCGTATAGAAGCTTAAGGTAAGGGGTTGAAAGTATGAAACTGAACCATCTCAAGGCGACGAAGGGTTCTCGCCGCGTGCGCAAACGTCTGGGCTGTGGCGTGGGGTCCGGTCAGGGTAAAACCGGCGGACGCGGACACAAGGGGCAAAAGTCACGTACCGGCGCTACGGTCGCCCGCGGTTTCGAGGGCGGCCAGATGCCATTGATTCGGCGTGTACCGAAGCGCGGGTTTACACCGCGAACCAGAAATTCATATCAGCTTGTGAATATTGAGCAACTGGAACGATTTGATGCCGGCATGCATGTGGATGCAGTCTCGCTGTTTGAGGCAGGCCTTATTCGCAATGCTGTTGCGCCCGTCAAATTGCTCGGTAACGGAGATTTGTCAAGGAATCTGGATATTGTCATCACGGCAGCCTCGGCACAGGCTGCCATGAAGGTGGAAGCAGCAGGTGGAAGCCTGAAGCTTACCCTGTCCTGACGCGGGGGCGCTGGATATGTTTGAACGTGCGGGGCAGATGGCCGGACTTGCTGATATGGGCAAGATTCCCGAACTAAAGAGCAGAATTTTCTTTACTCTGGCGATGCTGATTGTGTACCGTCTTGGCGCGCATATTCCGGTTCCCGGCATCGACGCCACCGTGCTGGCCGAGATATTCAAACAGGCGCAAGGCACGATGCTGGGCATGTTCGATATGTTTTCCGGCGGCGCCTTGCGCAGGCTTACGATTTTCGCGCTGGGCATTATGCCATATATCTCTGCCGCCATTATTCTGCAACTGATGACCGTGGTATCGCCGAAGCTGGAACAGCTCAAGAAAGAAGGTGAGGCGGGACGGCGTCAAATTACCCAATATACCCGTTATGGAACGGTTGTTCTGGCCCTGTTTCAGTCCGTGGGTATTGCGATTGGCATGGAATCATTTTCCGTGAATGGTATGCCGGCCGTGATCGATCCCGGCTGGCCTTTCCGTCTGATGACCGTGTTGACGCTGACTTCAGGGACGATTTTTCTGATGTGGGTCGGTGAACAGATTACCGAACGCGGTATTGGCAACGGTATATCAATGATTATTTTTTCCGGTATTGTTGCCGGACTTCCACGCGCTGTTGGCGGAACGCTGGAGTTGGCGCGTACGGGGGAATATTCCGCATTCACAGTCCTCTTTCTGTTTGTGATGGCCATTGTGGTGACGGCTGTAGTCGTCTGGTTTGAGCGGGCGCAGCGGCGTATTCCTATTCAGTATGCCAAGCGGCAGGTGGGTAATCGTTTGTATGGCGGAAAGTCTTCTTTTCTGCCGCTTAAAGTGAATACGGCAGGCGTGATTCCACCGATCTTCGCCTCCAGTTTAATTCTGCTGCCGGCCACATTCGCCCAGTTTACGAAGAATACGAAAGGGTTTGGCTGGCTGGGCGATGTTTCGGCGCTTCTTTCTCCCGGTAACTGGTTGTACATGGCGCTATTTTCCGGCCTGATCGTCTTTTTCTGTTTTTTCTATACAGCGATCGTATTCAACCCCAAGGAAACCTCGGATAATCTGAAGAAGCATGGCGGTTTTATCCCGGGCATTCGGCCGGGGCAGAAGACGGCGGAATATATTGATTCCGTACTGACGCGCCTGACGGTGACCGGCGCCATCTATGTTACGCTGGTTTGCCTGCTGCCGCAGTATCTGATCGCCGAATTGTCCGTACCTTTCTATTTTGGAGGCACCAGTCTGTTAATCGTAGTGGTGGTTACCATGGATACGATATCCCAGATTCAGGCGCATCTTCTTTCGCATCAGTATGAGGGTATGATGAAACAGGCTCGACTGAAAACAGGGCGCTAGTCTGAACCATTCATCAGTGAATCTGGTTCTTTTCGGACCGCCGGGCGTGGGTAAAGGCACCCAGGGCGAGCGATTTTCGTCAGAGAATGGCATCAGTCACCTGGCTATGGGCGATATCCTTCGGGCTGCCGTGCGCGATGCCACCGAGGCCGGAAAACGGGCCAGAGTTTATATGGATGAGGGGAAACTCGTTCCTGATGACGTGGTCGTGTCCATGATTGAGGATCGTATTGCGGAGGACGATGTCGCGGGTTTTCTTCTGGACGGTTTTCCCCGCAATGTTGTGCAGGCAGACGCGCTGGATGCCATGCTTGCGCGCCGCCATCTCATGCTGGACAAGATTGTCTTTATGGATGCGCCGGAGAAAGAGCTGGTTGAACGCCTGAGCGGGCGTCTTATTTGCAGGGCTTGCGGTTTTGGATTTCATCGGCATTATTCGCCTCCCCGTGAAGCAGGGCGATGTGACCGGTGTGGCGGTGAATTGTACCAGCGAGAAGATGATCGCGAAGAGGTGATTGCCAGTCGTTTGCAGGTCTATAGCGAGCAAACGGAACCCTTGCTTGTCTACTATAAGGACAAGCCGGGATTCGTCAGGATCGATGCTTCCGGGAAAATGCAAGAAGTTTATACAGCACTGAAAGAGGCGGTTAAAGGCTAAGGTATGGCGAAAGAAGATATTATTGAAATGTCGGGAGAAGTGATCGAGAAGCTTCCCAATGCCATGTTTAAGGTCAAACTGGAAAACGGCCACGAAGTTCTGGCGACGATTTCGGGCAAGATGCGCAAGTATTACATTCGTATCCTTCCCGGTGACAAGGTGACGGTGGAAATCTCACCTTATGATCTTTCCCGCGGGCGCATCAGTTACCGTGAGAAGTAAATAACAAGTCTGCTGACAGTGGGCGGGAGGCAACATGAAAGTTCGGGCATCCGTGAAGAAAATGTGCAGTAAATGCCGCGTGATCAAGCGCCGCGGGATCATCCGTATTATCTGTGAAAATCCGCGCCATAAGCAGCGGCAGGGTTAAGGTTTCTTTATGCAACGAAATGTGAGAAGGAACTTGCGGAAAACCCGTTTCGCGGCTATCATCGCGCGCCCTTTACAGGTGTGTCAATCGCGGCCGCAGCAAAAGAGAAGCGCGCCGGTATTTCGCAGACAGGAGGCATAAGTGGCACGTATCGCCGGAGTAAATATCCCGATTCAGAAACGCGTGGAGGTTGCGCTGACCTATATCTTTGGTATCGGGCGCTCAACTTCCCGCAAGATTCTGGTCAGGGCCAAAATAAGCCCGGAGGTTCGCGTCAAGGACTTGACGGAAGCGGAAGTCGGCATGATTCGCGCTGCCATCGATAAGGAATACGTGGTTGAAGGCGACCGCCGCCGCGAAGTTACGATGAGTATCAAGCGGCTAACCGATCTGGGTTGCTACCGTGGCTTGCGCCACCGTAAGGGTCTCCCTGTTCGCGGGCAACGATCCAAGACCAATGCACGTACGCGCAAGGGGCCGCGCCGCACCGTGGCCGGCAAGAAGAAGTAAGGCGAGGTTAAAAATATGGCAAATCCGAAAACCGGAAGGACAGGCGTAAAGCGCCGCGTGCGCAAGAATATTGCGAACGCCATTGCGCATATCAAGGCATCCTTCAATAATACGCTCATCAGTTTTACCGATGAGGTCGGGAATACGATTTGCTGGGCGACCAGCGGCGCATCCGGATTTCACGGTTCGCGTAAAAGTACGCCATTTGCTGCTCAGGTTGCGGCGGAAGAAGCCTGTAAGAAGGCCATGGACCATGGCGTGAAGAATGTGTCCGTGCTGGTCAAGGGGCCGGGTTCCGGGCGCGAGTCCGCCATTCGGGCGATTGCCGCTTCGGGTTTGAATGTGACCTTTATTCGTGATGTTACGCCGATTCCACATAATGGCTGCCGCCCTCCAAAGCGGCGCCGCGTTTAGGAGAGTATCAACATGGCTCGTTATATGGACGCCAAATGCCGTTTGTGTCGCCGTGAAGGTGAAAAACTGTATCTGAAGGGATCGAAGTGTTATTCAGGCAAGTGTGCCATTGAACGGCGGCCTTATGCGCCGGGGATGCATGGCCAGAGCCGTCGTCCCGGTCGCACTTCCGACTATGGTCTTCAGTTACGTGAGAAACAGAAGGTCAAACGGATGTACGGTTTACAGGAGAAACAGTTTCGCCGCTATTTCCACGATGCTGACTGCATGCCTGGGGTGACAGGTCTGAATCTTCTGCACCTTCTGGAGTCCCGTCTGGACAACATGATATATCGTATGGGCTTGTCCACGTCTCGTTCCGAGGCGCGCCAACTGGTGCGTCACAAGCATATTTTCCTGGACGGACATGTTGTCAATATTCCGTCATGCAGGGTTCGCGTGGGATCCAGGATCGCTTTAAGCGAAGCTGCCCGCGAGCATCTCCGCGTCAATGCCGCTGTTGAATCCGCCGGGCAGAAAGGTACTGCTGAATGGCTGGATGTGGATTTGCAGAGCAAGCAGGGAACCTTCCGCGAATTACCGGCTCGCGATCAACTGGATCCGGGCATCCATGAACAACTTATTGTTGAATTGTATTCCAAGTGATCGAAAAACAGACAGGGGATAAGTATGAAGCTGATTAAGCCTCGCAAGGTAACGGTTGAGGAAATTATTCCCGGACGGACCGCAAAGATTGTATTTGAGCCGCTTGAACGCGGTTTCGGAACCACATTTGGCAACAGTCTGCGCCGTATGCTGCTTTCCTCACTGGCCGGCGCATCGGTCACGATGGTTCGGATTGATGGTGTGGCACATGAATTTGACACCATTAAGGGCGTGCGTGAGGACGTCATGGACATCATCCTCTCGCTCAAGGAAATTGATTTGAGGTCCGATTCCGAGGATAGTCATGTATTAGGTCTGGATGTGAAAGGCCCTGCCGTCGTGACCGCGGGCAGCCTTAAGGTGTCGGGTGATGTCCATATCCTGAATCCGGATCTGGTGCTGGCGCATCTCAACGAGGATGCCGTCCTGAAGATGGAGGTTACGGTGGATACGGGCCGTGGTTACGTTCCCGCTCAGGAGCGTGCCGACGTGGAGCGCGTCGCGGGAACGCTGCTTATCGATGCTTCTTACTCGCCCATCCGGCGTGTGGCGACACGGGTTGAAAATGCACGTGTTGGCCAGAACACTAATTATGACAAGCTGATTATGGAGATTGAAACGAATGGTGCGCTTTCGCCCGAGGAAGCCATCCATGAAGCAGCGGCTATTATTGAGAGTCAACTGCTCGTATTCCTTGATTTTAATGCGGTCGTGCGTGAAGACACTGAAGCTGACGAAGGAATCAATCTCGAGGAAATATTGCGTCAGCCGATTGATCATCTTGATTTATCGGTACGTTCCATGAATTGTCTGAAGAGTGACAATGTTTTTTATGTCGGTGATTTGGTTGTACGCAACGAGCAGGATATGCTGCGGACACCGAATTTCGGTCGCAAATCACTCACTGAAATAAAGGAAGTTCTGAACAAGATGGGTCTTGGATTGGGAATGATCGTTGAGAATTGGCCGCCGCAAGGCTCGCCAACCGTTGAATAAACGTAAGGGGTATCATTATGCGGCATCGTAAACATCACGGTTCCCTCGGTTTGCCAAGCGGCCATCGCCGTGCCGTTCTGGCCAATCTGGCAACGGCTTTGCTGACTCATGGCCGTATTGAAACGACCCAGGCTAAAGCTCGCGCCGTGCGCCCGTACGTGGAAAAACTGATTACCCTGAGCAAGCGTGGCGATCTTCATGCCCGCCGTCAGGTTTTGGCTAAATTGCGTCAGCGTCCCGTAGTGGATCATCTATTCACGGATGTGGCATCGGCATTCTCCGATCGTAACGGCGGGTATACGCGCACCATCAAAACAGGATTTCGTGCGGGCGATGCCGCGCCGATGGCGATCATCGAACTGGTTGATCAGCCCCAGGCTGAAGCATCTGATGCGAAGTCTGCGGCTAAAGCTGTCAAATCTGCCAAAAAGGCGAAAACGGATCAATAATTCCGGATACGAAGGGATACCCTCAGACTGATCAATATCAGTGTACTCGCTACGAGGGTGGCGCAACCCTCAACAACCCGGTCGTAAACGCCAGAGCGTTCGTATTCATCGTGGAATTACCGTAACCTCCTGATCCCTGATGCGGTCGCAAAAAGACCGTCTGTGACCTTTTTGCTCCACGGAAAACGAGAAGTGTAGTTTTTACTTTCCTTACAAATCAATAAGTTGCGGTGTAAGCCATGGGTTTGCACGCCTGTCGGCGGGCGCGATGATGACTTTTTGCGAAGTCATCATTCTTGCGGCGGAATTATTACGGTCTAAGATAGACTGTATGCTTTCCATCCAGTTTCTGAAAAGATCCATAGCGCAGGTTCGGTTGTTGATGGTGATGGCATGCCAGCTTTTCCTGTGGGCGGGGGAAGCTCTGGCTGATCCTGTTGTTTCTGATGCGCCCGTCACTGTGCAGCTCAAGTGGAAGCACCAGTTCCAGTTTGCAGGCTATTATGCGGCATTGGAAAAGGGCTTTTATGCAAAAGAGGGACTCAATGTCCGCCTGCTTGAAGGTGGTCCGGGACGTGCGCCCGTCGAAGATCTGTTGGCTGGAAAGGTTAATTACGCAGTGGGTGATTCCGGTGCGATTCTGTACCGGGCGGCAGGTAAGCTCGTGGTTGTTCTGGCCAGCATTTTTCAGCATTCGCCACAGGTGATCTATACGCGCGCTGACGCAGGCATCCGGAATCCCGCGGATCTGCGCGGAAAACGTGTGCAGATGCAGAACGGGTTTCTGACTATTGAGGTTCTGGCGCTACTGAACAAGCTTGGGGTGCATGAGGGGGATTTCACGCGCCAGTCTGTTGGCGATATCCGGGATATGATCGAAGGACGTACGGATGCCTTTCCCGGATACAGTATCAACGAGGGTTTCCTGCTTGGCCGACTGGATATCCCGTACCGTATGTTCCGCCCTCGCGATTACGGCATTGATTTCTATGGTGACACGCTACTCACCACGGAAGCCGAGATCCGGAATCATCCGGATCAGGTCGCCGCCTTCCGTCGAGCCACCATCCGCGGCTGGGAGTATGCGCTCGCCCACATGGATGAAATCGTTGATCTCATCAAACATAAATACGATACGCAGCACAAATCGCGTGCTCACCTGATGTTTGAGGCGCAGGGCGTCCGCGATTTGATGATGGCTGACGTGGTGCCGGTGGGGTTGTCCAATCCAGACCGCTGGCGAAAGATTGAAGCGACATTCTCTCAATTGGGAATGAAGAATAAAGGCATAAACTGGGATACCTTTCTTTATCACCCCAGGCCCGGCGTCAAGGTCTTTATCAAACAATATACCTATGAACTGGCCGCCGCCATTACGCTGCTGACGATCCTGCTATTGGGTGGTTACGTCATGCTGCTGCTGCGAAGCAGGGCAAGGCTGAAACAGGTGCTTGAATCCATGCCCGTACCACTGTTTATTACCCGTGTTGAGGATGGGGCGGTGCTGTTGCTGAATACAGCGGCGCGGCTGTTCTCACGGTCACGGGAAAGCTGTGCTGATCTGAGTTCTCTCGACTTTTATAAAAATACCGAAGATCGGAAATCCATTATTCGGCAAATCGCCGAGCAGGGTAAGGTGGAGGGTTATGAGCTGGCCCTTCGTCTGCCTGATAATACGCCGATATGGGTATCTCTATCCTCATGTAAAATCCGTTTTCAAGGTCAGGATGCGGCTCTGAATGTCTTACAGGATATTTCCGACATCGTGCGTGCGCGCAAGGCGCTTGAAGATACCAATCAGGAACTTGAAATGCGTGTATCCACGCGCACCATGGCATTAACGGACGCCAATACGCGCCTGAAAAGTGAAATGCTCGAGCGCAATCGGGCTGAACATGAACGCGAGCAACTCTTTGATCAATTATTGCAGGCGCAGAAAATGGAAAGCATCGGTATGCTCGCGGGGGGTATTGCGCACGACTTCAACAATCTGTTGGCCAGCATCATGGGCAATGTCGAACTGGCGCAAATGGAGGATGGCAGCGATCATTTGAATCAATATCTGGATCCGATTCTTAAAGCATCTAATCGCGGTGCAGATCTTGTGCGGCAAATGTTGGCTTATGCCGGCAAAGCAAGGATTCACCGTGAAAAAATCAATTTATGTACGCTGGTGAAAGAAATGGCCATGCTGATCCATGCAGGGGTGGACAAAAAAATAACCATGGATTTCACGGGAGTGAATGCGGAAGCGGATTCACCTGTATGGATTCCGGGCGACCAGAATCAGGTGATGCAGGTGATGATGAACCTGATGACCAATGCGGCGGAGTCGTATGGCGGAGAAGCAGGCGTGGTGTATATCTCCTGTGGCGTGCTGGATGCGGATCATCATTTAATTGATACGTTGCATTACCATGAAGGAATGCGCCCGGGAACATTCGCCTGGGTTGAGGTGGCTGATGATGGTTGCGGTATGGATCAAGCAACGACTGCGCATATCTTCGATCCGTTCTATACCACCAAGAAGGCAGGAACGGGCCTGGGCCTTGCGGCCTTGCTGGGGATTGTTCGGGAACATGGAGGTGGCATTGCATTCACCAGTAATCCGGGAAAAGGCACGGTGTTACGGGTGTTGTTTCCTGCCATGAAAAGTAGTCTTGCCGCCACGGTGGATCCGGACGAAGCAGTAAGGATATGGCAAAAGGTGAAAGGTTCGGCGCTGATTGTGGATGACGAGAAAGTCGTCCGCGGCATCGGGCGAAAAATGCTTGAGCGACTGGGTTTGTCTGTGCACGAAGCGGCTTCAGGCGAAGCAGCCGTGGCATGGTTCAAGCGCCATGAAGGCAAGGTGGACATCACATTGCTCGATTTGTCCATGCCCGGTATGGATGGCGAGCAAACGTTTCATGCCTTGCGTAAAATCAAACCGGATGCCCGGATTGTATTGTGTAGTGGTTATGTGGATACAGGCGTGGCGGAACGGCTTCGTGAGTACGGTCTGGAAGGTTTTATCAGCAAGCCTTATTCATTCAATGACCTCTCCCGTACGTTACAGGAATGACTGAATGAACCTTGCCAGACTTGCATTTCCGCTTACACAGCCCCATATACTCATTAACCACGCATAAGGAGATGACACCATGGATATGAACCGCATGACGCAGAAGGTGCGTGAAGCTGTGGCGGCAGCGCAATCGCTGGCGACACGTCTCAACCATCAGGAAATGGATGGTGAACATGTGCTTGCGGAGTTGCTGGCGCAGCAGGACGGGTTGGCGCCGCATCTGTTGGGACGCATGGGCATACAACCGGAGGTGATAGCATCACGTGTCCGGGAGGCGCTGAAAAAACGTCCCAGGGTAACGGGCCAGGCTGCAGGCGGTGCGTATATAAGCCAGCGGTTGAATCAACTTTTCATCCGGGCGGAAGATGAGGCCAAAACACTGAAGGATGAATATATTTCGGTTGAACACATTCTACTGGCCTTGATCGCCGAGGGGAAAAATACTAAAGCCGGACGTATCTTCCATGAGGCAGGCATCACCCGGAATGCGTTTCTCAAGGCGCTGGAGGATGTGCGCGGGCATCAACGGGTTACCAGCGATGATCCCGAAGCCTCGTATGATGCACTGAAAAAATATGGCGTCGATCTCGTCGAAATGGCGCGTTCCGGCAAGCTCGATCCTGTGATTGGACGCGATAGCGAAATCCGTAGCGTGATCCGTATTCTTTCCCGAAAGACCAAGAATAATCCGGTGCTGATTGGCGAGCCGGGCGTAGGTAAAACTGCGATTGCCGAGGGCCTAGCGCAACGCATTCTGAACGGAGATGTGCCGGAAGGTCTGAAAAACCGGACGATTTTTTCACTGGATATGACGGCCCTGATGGCGGGCGCCAAATACCGCGGTGAGTTTGAAGAGCGCCTGAAAGCAGTCCTTAAGGAAATCAGAGAGGCCGAAGGCCGGATTATTCTCTTTATTGATGAACTGCATACCATTGTCGGGGCCGGGCGTACGGAAGGCTCTACGGATGCCGGGAACATGCTCAAGCCGATGCTGGCGCGCGGTGAATTGCACTGTATTGGCGCCACCACGCTGGATGAATACCGGCAACATATTGAAAAGGATGCGGCGCTGGAGCGGCGTTTTCAACCGGTGCTGGTCGAGGCTCCCGATGTCGAAGACACCATTTCCATTCTTCGTGGCTTGCGTGAGCGTTTTGAAGTGCATCACGGCGTGCGCATTGCCGATACGGCTCTGGTCGCAGCCGCTACGATGTCGGATCGCTATATCTCCGACCGTTTTCTTCCGGACAAGGCCATTGATCTAGTCGATGAAGCCTGCGCTTCGATTCGCATCGAGATTGATTCCATGCCGGCTGAGCTGGATGAGATTACACGTAAGACCATGCGCCTGGAGATTGAGGAAACGGCGCTAAAAAAGGAAAAAGATGAAGCCAGCCGGACCCGGCTGGAAGAATTGCGCCGTGAACTGGCCAACCTGAAGGAACAGCGGGATGCCATGCGCGCCAGGTGGGAACAGGAAAAAGCCTCTATTGGCGAGGTGCAGCAGTTGCGCGAGCGGATTGAGCAGACCAAGCACAACATCGAAGCCGCCGAACGCGCCTATGATCTGAACAAGGTAGCCGAATTAAGGCACGGTATCTTGCCGGATCTGGAGAAACAGCTTGCCGAACTGGAGTTGGCGGGCGGAGAAAAAGAATCCGGCCTTTTGCAAGAGGAAGTGACCGAGGATGAAATCGCACAGGTGGTGGCGCGCTGGACGCATATTCCTGTCACAAGACTCATGCAGGGCGAGCGTGAAAAACTGCTGCGCCTGGATGAGGAACTGCACAGGCGCGTTATCGGTCAGGACGAGGCGGTCCAGGCCGTGGCCGATGCCGTATTGCGCGCCAGGGCAGGCGTGAAGGATCCGAAGCGCCCGATTGGCTCTTTTATCTTCCTCGGGCCGACCGGCGTTGGAAAGACAGAACTGGCACGATCCCTGGCTGTGACGTTGTTTGATTCGGAAGAGGCGATGATCCGGCTCGATATGAGCGAATACATGGAAAAGCATGCCATTTCAAAGTTGATTGGCGCGCCACCCGGTTACATTGGTTTTGAAGAAGGCGGGCAACTCACGGAGGCCGTACGCCGCAGGCCCTATGCGGTGTTGCTGCTCGATGAAATCGAGAAGGCGCATCCGGACGTGTTCAATATTCTGTTGCAATTACTGGACGACGGACGGTTGACGGACAGCCACGGCAGAACGGTTAACTTCAAGAATACGATTGTCATCATGACCAGCAATATTGGCAGTGACGTCCTGCTTTCGGGTATCGATGCCAAGGGGCGACTCGGCGAGACCGCCAGGAGCGAAGTGCTGGCGGAACTCTCTACGCAGTTCCGTCCGGAATTTCTCAACAGGCTGGATGATATTGTCCTGTTTTCGCCGCTTTCACAGGATGAAATCACACAGATCGTAGATTTATTGGTGGCGGAACTGAGCAAGCGATTGTCCGAGCAGGGGATAAGGCTTGTGATGACGGCTGCGGCGCGGTCGTTGATTGGCCGGGAGGGTTATGATCCTGTGTTTGGCGCACGTCCCCTGAAACGATTTATACAGAAAGAAGTGGAAACGCCCATTGCACGGGCGTTGCTGGCGGATGGCGGTGAACACGAAAGCGTGACGGTAGACGAACAGGATGGTCGCCTGAATGTGCATATTCAGTGACTGTTCACATGAAGCCCCCGTCTGGCGAGAAAATGCCGGAATGACCGAGGCGTGCGCCGGCCAGGCAGCGGCGATCAAAAGGATAATAACGTATCTTCACCATCAAAACGGCCACCAGCTTGATTCCAGCTCGTCCTTGCATGC
>CAYOUW010000043.1:0-15113 GCA_964407235.1 uncultured Zetaproteobacteria bacterium
TTCGCTCCATGGAACCACCATGCAGCTCATCCCATCCCGAAAATGGACTCAAAGCAGAGATTGCCGCTCATCCACCCGGAGTTTTGCAAGAGGCTCCTTTCTTTTGCTATAGCCGAAGCAAAACTTGCCCGTCTTCGACCCTGGTCGGCCATGTTTTAACGCAACCGGAATCCGGTGGCAGCACTTCGCCGGACTCCAGGCTGATCTTCCGGGCGTGCAAGGGACAAATAATCGTATCGCCACTGACAATGCCATCGGCCAATGGCCCCTGCTTGTGCGGACAACGGTTGCGCACCGCCCTGATACGACCATCGCTCAGGCGAAATACAGCAATCTCTATCTGACCGGTGCGTATCGTGCGCCCCCCCCGCCGGGGAATTTCTTCGACCTGGCAGACGGGATACCACTTCCCGCTCATCTCCTGATTCCTATGACTGCTCATGCGCTCACCACCTCCACCGGAAGATCAATCGGCGTGTATTCATTGAATTGCATCATTTCACCGGACGGCTTCTCGTCTTTCAGACGGTCCATCCATGGATCGGTCGTCAGCGTCGATAAATACAGATCCATGCGTTCAACCAATGCCTTGCGATTGTCCGGATTATCTACAACGACATGTTTAATCTTCTCCAGGCCGATACGCTCCACCCATGGCGCCGTACGCTCATTGTGTTGACCGGTCTCGCGGTAGTGCTGCAGATAAGCCTTGGCGATCTCCACCACCTCGTCATCCGTTTTGACCATGCACAGCAGATCTCCCGCACGCACCTTCACGCCGCCATTGCCGCCAATATATATTTCCCACCCCCCCTCGACGCCGACCACGCCCAAATCCTTGATCGTCGCCTCAGCGCAGTTGCGTGGACAGCCCGATGCCGCAAGCTTGGTTTTGGCGGGATACCAGCTACGGTCAAATATCTTCTCCAGCCGGATGCCCAGAGTCGTGGAGTCCTGCGTGCCAAAACGGCACCATTCAGAGCCAACGCATGTTTTCACGGTTCTGAGCGCTTTGCCGTAGGCGAAGCCGGACGGCATATCCAGATCGCGCCACACCGACACCAGATCTTCCTTTTTGACGCCATACAGGCCGATACGCTGACCACCGGTAATCTTGATAGTTTGAATATCGTGTTTTTTGGCCACCTCACCCAGGCGGATCAGATAATTTGCATCGGTATTCCCGCCAAAAACACGGGGAATTACCGAATAGGTGCCATCTTTCTGGATGTTGGCATGCATCTTTTCGTTGACGACCCGGGAAAAACGATCATCTTCCGCCTCGGTTGGCCAGTACATGCCGATGTAATAGTTAATGGCAGGACGGCAGACATGGCAGCCTTCGCCCTTCCATTCCAGCACGTTCATCACTTCACGCACCATGGTCAGATGTTTGTTCCTGATCTGCGCTTTCAATTGCTCATGATCCATATCCGTGCAGCCACAAACCGGTTCATGCGTGGACTCGACAAAGGCGCTTCCCAGCGTTGCCGCCAGCAATTGATCGACAAGGCCCGCGCAGCCGCCACAGGAGCCAGCCGCCTTGGTGCAACGGGTAATCTCTTTGCGTGAAGTCAGTCCCTCTTTGATGATCACATCGACGATCTGCTTCTTGGTAACGCCATTACAGCCGCAGACGATGGTCTCATCCGCCATGGCCGATACCTGATCAATACCGGAATGGCCGGAATCGCCCAGACCGGAAGCGGAAAACAACAGCGTCGAACGCCGCTCGGAAACATCCTTTCCGTCCTGCATCCACTGGAAGAAGGTGGGACCATCGGCGGTATCGCCAAACATGACCACGCCCTTGATGCGATCATCTTCGAGCACCATCTTCTTGTACACGCCACCAACACGATCCATCAACTCCACAACATCCGCACCGGGGCCACCCATAAAATCACCGGCCGAGAAGACGTCGACGCCGGAGATTTTTAACTTGGTGGAAACAACGGAGCCTCCATAGGCTTTCAGTCCCTGCCCGGTAATCATATGCCCCAGCGTCTTGGCCTGTTCAAACAGCGGCGCTACCAGCCCATAGGTGATTCCGCGATGCTCCACGCACTCGCCAACGGAATAAACGGATGGGTCAGTGACCGTCTGCATATAATCGTTGACGACGATTCCCCGATTACAAAACAGGCCACTGTCCCTGGCGATGCCGATGTTGGGCCGGATGCCCACAGCCATGATCAGCAGATCACAATCAAGCGATGAACCATCCTTGAATTTCAGGCCGGTCACACGGTCTTCGCCGACGACCTCCGTGGTCAAAGTCGAAACCTTGAACTTCATACCCTGTTTTTCCAAATCGATCCGCAGCATTTCACCGGCAACGCTGTCCAGTTGCATATTCATCAGCGTGGCCTGATCGTGAATGACCGTCACATCCATTCCGAGATGCAGCAGTCCCTTGGCCGCTTCCAGCCCCAGAAGGCCGCCACCGATCACCGCTGCCTTCTCATACGTTTTAGCCGCTTCGAACATGGCGGCGCAATCATCAATATCGCGGAAGGCCATCACGCCTTTCCTGTCATGACCCGGAATCGGAATGATGAGCGGATTGGAGCCGGTGGCGATAATCAGATTGTCATATCCGGTCTCGGCGCCATCCTCCGCGATGACTTTATTGTAACCACGCTGGATTTCCCTGATACGCGCGCCCAGGTGCAAAGTGATGCCATTGTCGACGTACCACTGCTCATCATTGAGGATAATGTCTTCAACCGTCGTATCACCGGCCAGTACCGGCGAAAGCATGATGCGGTTGTAGTTCGGGTATTTCTCGGCGCCAAAAATCGTAATATCAAACATATCCGGATTGGCATCGAGAATTTCCTCAATGGCGCGCATGCCCGCCATGCCATTACCAATCATGACCAGTTTTCTCTTATTGCTCATTTCTGCCTCGTGGGAATATCGGTTACCGGTATACAGAGCAACCTTGATGCCACCTGGATCTTTGCTTATTTCACACAGGAAAACAGGATAGTTCTAAATTATCTGCCTAAAATATAGGTATAGGAGTCTACTATTTATGCAATATGACATGATGACTTCGTAAGAAGCCATCGAAGCGCCCATAGGGCAAAAGACGGGGGGTGCTGAGTAGTTACCTTTCTTTTACAACATAGACGCCACCCCTGAGCTGACCCGCCAGGTCGTGGATGGTGTTTTTCAGACACATGGACGGGGAGGATGAGGGAAGGCCGCACAGACCGGTTTCCACAACCAGAATACCACCTTTGGTTAGCCATGACGGGGCTTGATCAACCAGCGATTGCAGATGAACCAGGCCGGTGGACTCATCGGTTAACGCATGCCGGGGTTCAAAACCCAGTTCTGCTTCCAGTGCGTGCATTTCATTTTGCCCGATATACGGTGGATTGGAGATAATGGCATCAAAGGGATATTTCCGTTTTTTCAAGGCTGCAAACATATCACCCTGGTACCATTTAATACGCGACGAGACGTCGTGCCGTTCGGCATTCTTTCGTGCAATAGCCAGGGCCGCATGCGAAATATCGGTCGCAGTCATTTGCATTTTCGGGTATTCGCAGGCGAGCGTGACCGCAATACAGCCACTACCTGTACCCATGTCACAAAAGTGAAAGACTTTTTTCGTTTCCGGAAAATATTCCATGACAGCTTCAATCAGATGCTCTGTTTCAGGGCGTGGAATGAGTACATCCGGAGTAACAAGGAAAGAACGCGACCAGAATTCCCTTTCTCCCATGATATAGGCCAGAGGTTCGCGTTGGCGCCGCCGTTCCACCAGGGGTGCGTACGCCTTTTGAACGGTTGTCGACATATTTTCGTTTGCATGGGCGATGAGCCATGGCCGATTACGCTCAAGGATCTTTGTCAGTAACAGCTCCGCATCCAGACGCGGGGCGTCACATCCCGCCTGTTGCAACGTGAGCGATGCGGAACGAAGACTTTCCTGGATAGTCACGGATTTGGACCCCGTCGTTTTTCTCAAAATTAGCCGTCTTCAACGATATTCACTATGATGGCCATGCATGATGTGTAAGGAAAGTGAAAACCGCGCTTTTTACGAAATCATCATGCATGGCTGCGCTACAAGATCTCCGGACAAGCCGCCGCTCGCTTAAGGTCGTATCCTGGCAGTGAGGAGGAATAGATGGTACAAGATTCAAGGTTCGATCCCGCCATTCACCGATATGAGAAGAATCCGATCCTTACGCCCGAGGATGTGCCATACCCGGTTTCCACGGTGCACAACGCCGCCGTGGTGAAATATGACGGGCGCTATATCATGCTGTTTCGCTCTCATCTGCATAACGGCCGTTCCATTATCGGCATCGCCGAGAGTGGCGATGGTTTCCACTTCTCCGTACGCCGCGAGCCATGGCTGACGCCAGCGGCTGAAGGTGAATTCGCCGAATATGAAGCGTTTGGCGTGGAGGACCCGCGGATTTGCCATATGGAAGATACGTACTACATCACTTACAGCGCCTATTCCGCTCACGGCGTGCGCATCGCACTGGCAAAAACGCATGATTTTGGAACAGTGGAACGAGTCGCACTGGTTAGCGAGGCGGACATGCGCAATGTTGTGCTATTTCCACAACGTTTTAATGGCAGGTATCTACGTCTGGATCGCCCCCACGGCGATATTGCGCCATGGTCGATATGGATGTCGTCATCGCCTGATTTGATCCACTGGGGAGAGTCGCGCCGCCTGATTGCGCCATGGCCGTATCACTGGGATGAAATGAAGATCGGTCCGGGGGCGACGCCGTTCGCCACCAGCCGGGGGTGGCTATCCATCTATCATGGTGTGTTTAACACCATGAGCGGAGCCGTGTATCGGCTGGGCGTCGCGCTGCACGCGCTGGATGATCCCGCGCGGATTCTTGGCGTGGCGGATGACTGGATTCTGGAGCCGGAAGCGCCGTGGGAGCGTTCAGGCTATGTGCCCAACGTCGTGTTCTGCTGTAGTGCCGTGCCGGAAGACGATGGTACGGTCAAAATCTATTGGGGCGCAGCGGATACGGTGATGTGCGTCGGTACGGCCTCTGGCGAGGCGCTGGCGGACATGTGTCTTCAGCGTGGCAGACCAGCCCTGCTATGACCAGCCTGCTGACACTCGACTGGCCAGCGCGGAGAAGGGTCCGACGCAATCATCACGGCGATTCATGAATAGTTCAGGGCAAGCCCCCTACCCTGCTTTTTGTACCTTGCCGGAACGCAGGCAACGCGTACACACACGCACATGACCGACGCGACCGCTAATGACAGCGCGCATTCTATGCAGATTCGGCAGAAAGCGCCGTCGGGTTGTATTGTGAGCATGACTTACATTGTTGCCGCTCATCGGTCCCTTGCCACAAATATCGCAACGCTTAGCCATAGTATACCCCTTTCAAAATTTCAACCCCCCTTCTAACCCGGACTATTCATCAATGCCGACGCGATCATCACGGTGATTTATAAGGAATAGTTCAAGCTAAAAAGGAGGCGCACTTTAGGTGAAGATACATTGAGACACAAGCACAGGTTGTTAACCCGGGATCCGGCATTGAATGCGGATCCCGGGTGTTAACATGAAAGATCAATGGTGCAAGACTTATCATGAATATTCATGGCGTATTCATGCGATTCAGGGCATACTTGGCTGCCGGTAATTTCCGCAGGTGTAAATCATGACAGAAAACAACTCCGCTCAGCCCGCATTCGCTGAGCTGAACCTGATCCCCCCCCTACTCAAGGCGCTGGAAGATGTGGGTTATGAAACGCCTACTCCGATTCAGGCGCAAACGATTCCATTGCTGCTCGAAGGCAGGGATGTGGTCGGGCAAGCGCAGACGGGCACCGGTAAAACGGCGGCATTCGCACTGCCGCTGCTTTCCCGCATTGATCTGCACCGGAAATCGCCGCAGGTACTGGTTTTGACGCCCACACGTGAATTGGCTATTCAGGTATCCGAAGCGTTTCAAACCTATGCCCGTCATATGAAAGGGTTTCATGTGCTGCCAATTTATGGCGGCCAGAGCTATGATCTTCAGATCAGGCCACTGAAGCGCGGCGTACATGTCATTGTGGGTACGCCGGGGCGTGTCATGGATCATATGCGTCGCGGCACGCTGAAACTGGATTGTTTGCGCGCGCTGGTGCTTGACGAGGCCGATGAAATGCTACGTATGGGCTTTATCGATGATGTAAAGTGGGTGCTTGAGCAGACGCCTGATCAGCGTCAGATCGCCCTGTTTTCGGCCACGATGCCGCCGGCTATTCGCAAAATTGCCGAGCAGCATCTGCACAATCCGGAACAGGTTACGATTAAAGTGAAGCAGACGACGGCCGAAACGATTCGCCAGCGTTACTGGATGGTCAGCGGGCGGCATAAGCTGGATGCGTTGACACGTATCCTTGAAGCTGAACCGTTTGATGCCGTGCTTATCTTCGTGCGCACCAAAATCGCCACTGAGGATCTGGCGGAGAAGCTGGAAGCACGTGGCTATGCAGCCACGGCGCTAAACGGCGATATTGCCCAGAAGCAACGTGAAGCTATCGTGAATCGCCTGAGAAAGGGGAATCTGGACATTCTGGTAGCCACCGACGTGGTGGCGCGCGGCCTGGATGTGCAACGAATTTCACATGTCATTAATTACGATATTCCGCACGATACCGAATCTTATGTTCATCGTGTCGGGCGTACCGGCAGGGCGGGGCGTGAAGGCGATGCGATTCTGTTCGTGGCGCCGCGCGAGAAGCGCATGCTGTACGCCATTGAGCGGGCGACCAGGCAGCGTATCGACGAGTTCGAGATGCCGACCGCCGAGTCAATCAACGACAAACGTATTGCTGAATTCAAACAGCGCATTACCGAAACGCTGGAGTCGGATGATAGTCTGGATCTGTTTACCGATATTATTGAACAGTATCGCCATGATCAGAACATTCCGGCTACCGAGATCGCCGCGGCGCTGGCCAAAATGGTGCAGGGCGACAAACCGCTATTGCTCAAGGATGAACCGAAGCGGAAGCCGGGACGTGGTGATCGTAATCCACGCTCCGATGCGCCGGAAGACAGGCGTGAAAGCATACGCGACCTTTCCCGCGCCCAATATGAAAACGATGCAATCAAACCGGATCGCAGGCCAAAACGGGTTCGTTCGGTAAAACAGGACGGTAATGGCCCAAAACCGGGACGGGGCATGGAACGCTATCGTCTGGAGGTCGGCGAGGTCCACGGTGTGAACGCAGGTAATATTGTAGGCGCCATTGCCAACGAAATCGGACTGGAAAACGAGTTTATCAATCATGTGAAAATTATGGATGATTACAGTACGGTCGATCTTCCCGAGGGTATGCCAAGGACGATTTTCAAGGATCTGAGACAGGTATGGGTGTGCGGTCGGCAACTCAATGCTTCCCGGTTTGGCGGTGAATCGGGTACCTCGAAGAGTCCGAAAAAAGGGTTCAAAAGCGCAGGTGTGGATCAACGTTCTCCAGAGCGCGGGAAATCAGGGAGGACACACAAAGGCTGACCCGTTTCTGCTCACGGGAATTAACCCGCCGTGTACGCAGTGATTTGTATTCATTGAATGCGACATTGTAACCGGGACGGGCGTTTTTCGGGTGTGTCAATGTATGCCGATTGCCCCGATTGGAAGCAGGACTAAGTGGCTGTAACGAAATAACATGGTCATTGATACGCAATGTGATGCAGTGAATTTACATCACCCGAAAAATCCGGATCATGAGGCAGCTTAACGGTTACATTCCAGGCGAATAGTTCGGGATATATCGGGCCATGAACGTTATATTTGACGCATGTTACTGGGTGTGGATACCGGAGGAACCTTTACGGATTTTGTCGTCTTCGATGGCGAGCGTTTGCACTTTCATAAAGAGTTGTCTACGCCTCATGACCCCTGCGAATCCATTTTGCGCGGCATCCATGCACTGGGCCTTACGCTTCAAACACTGCATTTGGTGCATGGCTCCACGGTGGCCACCAACGCCATTCTGGAACGCAAGGGCGTAAAGACGCTGTTTGTCACTAATCGCGGCATGGAGGATCTGCTGCGCATCGGCCGGCAGACACGTCAGCATCTGTATAAGCTGTGTCCTTCCACACCGCCCGCATGGGTCCAACAGGAGGACTGCTTTGGTATCAGCGGCCGGGTGGATGCGACCGGGAGACTCATCGAGTCCGTTCAAAATACCGATCTGGATCAGCTTAAAAAAGCTGCGGAAGGCTACGCATCCGTCGCCGTATGCACCCTGTTTTCTTTCCTCAATACGGAGCAGGAGGAAGCTGCCGCGCGGGTTCTTCCCGAAGATCTGTTCGTTTCCCAATCTCATGAAGTGCTGGCCGAATACCGGGAATTTGAACGTGCCGCCGCTACTTTTCTCAATGCATATGTGGGACCGCTGGTGCAGCGATATCTGCTGCGTCTGGCCGATGCCCTTTCTCCCGAACATCCCGATCAACGCGCCCATCAACATTTATTCGTGATGCATTCGGCCGGCGGGGTGATGGATGTTCATGAGGCGGGTAGAAATGCTGTCAAGATGGTTCTTTCCGGTCCCGCGGGCGGTTTGGTGGCGGCAGAAACCGTGGGCGAGGATCTGGCTGAATCTCGCCTTGTCACCTTTGACATGGGTGGCACCAGCACGGATGTATCGTTGCTGGACGGCCATCCCCGCATCACAACCGAAGCGCAAATCGCTGATCTTCCGGTGGCCGTACCCATGCTGGATATTCATACGATCGGGGCGGGCGGCGGCTCCATTGCATGGCGCGATACGGCAGGGTTATTACAGGTCGGGCCGGAGTCCGCCGGGGCCGATCCGGGCCCTGCCTGCTATGGGCGGGGAGGCGTGCGCCCCACGGTCACGGACGCCCATGTCGTCCGCGGACGCATTCCCGGATCGCTACAACTGGCCGGAAACACGCCGATTGATGCGGCAAAAGCCGGGCAAGCGGTAGCCGAACTCGGAAGAGAGTTCGGTATGAACACATTGGACATGGCCCGTGGCATCATCCGGATAGCCGAGGAGAACATGGCGGGGGCGTTGCGTGTCGTGTCCGTCCAGCGAGGTTACGACCCCAAAAACTTCGCGCTGCTCTGCTTTGGCGGCGCGGGCGGCTTGCATGCCTGCGCCCTGGCTGAATCGCTCGGCATGCCCAAAATTATCCTGCCTGTCGCCAGCGGCGCTTTCTCTGCTCTCGGCATGCTCGCCGGGCAACGGCGCTGCGACGTATCGCAAACGCACAGACTCGCATTGACCGATGTAACCGCCGCAAATAAAGCAAATCGTATCTTTTCCCGGCTGGAAACGCAGGCAAGACAGCGGATACCGGATACAAACGTATCCATCGAACGCACTGTGGACATCCGTTATCAGGGACAGGAATTTCACCTGACCGTTCCTTATGCGCACAACATGGATGAACTGACGATGCGCTTCAGCGAGGCCCATGCCGAGGCATATGGGCATACGCTCGATCAACCCGTTGAAATCATGACGCTGCGTCTGAACGCCATCGCGAAAACAGCGCCGGTTCGTTTGCCTGAACGACCGCCGGTTGCGTCCCCAATCAAACCCTCGGATCACTCCGTCACCGCCGAAGCGGGGGAAACACCCCATTACCGGCGTGAGGAATTAAGAGCGGGACATCATATCACCGGTCCGGCGCTGATTCTGGAAGATACGGCCACCCTGTGGCTGCCAGCAGGTTGGCAACTTACGGTTTCGCCGCACGGCCACCTGATTCTGATACGGCGAAATGAGGAACTTGCACCGTGAACACCGTGGAATTGAGCCCCATAGAATTGAGCTTGTTTGCCCACCGTCTGGCGGCTATTTGCGACGAAATGGGCGCCGTACTGAAACGATCCGCGTGTTCGCCGAACATCAAGGATCGTGAGGATTATTCCTGCGCCCTGTTTGATGCGGTCGGAGAACTGGTAGCGCAGGCCGCGCACATCCCCGTACACCTGGGTTCCATGGCTTACGCCATGCGCGGCGTGGTGGAAC
This sequence comes from uncultured Zetaproteobacteria bacterium, assembly GCA_964407235.1. Taxonomy (GTDB): domain Bacteria; phylum Pseudomonadota; class Zetaproteobacteria; order Mariprofundales; family Mariprofundaceae; genus JAUZQZ01. The sequence goes on from CAYOUW010000043.1 coordinate 10,021, forward strand.
GGCTGGATTGGCAGCCGGGCGATATCGCGGTATTCAACGATCCCTTCCTCGGCGGCACGCATCTGCCTGATATTACCGTGGTCATGCCCGTCTTGATTCAGATGGAACGGATCGGTTTCGCCGCCACGCGCGCCCACCACGCCGATGTGGGCGGCATCTCACCCGGTTCGATGGGTATTCATACGGCGCTTGCGGATGAAGGCGTGGTCATCCACCCCGGCTACTGGTTCCGGGCGGGCCGGGAGCAAACCGCCTTTCTCCGGAATTTCCTGGAGCGGGCGCGCAACCCCGAAGAACGCATGGGCGATCTGGCGGCGCAACGCGCGGCATGTCGTGCGGGCGTTTCGCGTCTGATTGCGCTCTTCTCCGAAGTGGCGGTTGTCACGGGAATGGAACAATTGCTTGCGGCCTCCGAAACTTACGGAAGCAACACGATGGCGGATATTCCGGATGGTTATTACCGCTTTGAGGATGTGCTGGAAGACGATGGCTTGCATAACGGGCCCCTGACGATTGCTGTCAACGTCATCATTTCGGGCGAAATGGCCACTGTGGATTTCACCGGAACCGCGCCGCAATGCCCCGGCCCCGTCAATTGCCCCATGTCCGTCACGGCGGCCGCGGTATTTTATGCCTTTCGCTGCCTGATGCCCGAAGGTACGCCGCAAACGTCCGCGATCTTTCGTCCCATCCGCATCACAGCGCCGGAAGGATGTCTGGTGCATGCGAGGCCCGGTGCGGCGGTGGCGGCGGGCAATGTGGAAACCAGCCAGCGCATCGTGGATGTGGTTCTGGGCGCGCTGGCGCAGGCTTGCCCCGAACGCATACCGGCGGCGGCGCAGGGTACGATGAACAATGTACTTTTCGGCGGTAAAGATGATCATGGAAAGGCGTGGGTCTATTACGAAACGCTGGCCGGCGGCATGGGCGCGCATGCCCGTGGCAATGGATTATCCGCTGTGCAGTGTCATATGACCAACACGAAAAACACCTCCATCGAAGTGCTGGAAATGCATTATCCGCTACGCATCCGCGAATACGCCATTCGCCGGGGTTCAGGGGGAACAGGAGCATATTGCGGCGGCGACGGCATCATCCGCGAATGGGAGGCGCTGGCGGCATGTGAAATGTCCCTGCTCACGGAGCGCCGCGAAACCCGACCCTATGGTCTGAATGGAGGTGAATCAGGCCAGGCAGGAAAAAATAGTCTTTACGCCCATGGTCAATGGAAGAGATTGCCCGCTAAATGCACATGCACATTGAAACCGGGCGACCGGCTGCGCATCGAAACTCCCGGTGGCGGCGGGTATGGGACGGATAAATAACGGTTTTTTCATCATCATGGATATGGCAGATGTTTGAAACTAATGCACTTAGTGCTATACTTCTCCGATGGGAAAGAGGGTGTTCAAGACGCGTGTCTTTACACGGTGGATGCGCAAGATGGAGATGTCTGATCGCTCTCTTTGCGAAGCTGTTGATGAAATGTCACAAGGGTTGATTGACGCGGATTTGGGCGGTGGACTTGTCAAAAAGCGAGTTGCATTACCCGGTCGTGGCAAAAGAGGAAGCGTTAGAACCCTGGTGGCCACCAATAAGGGAAGCCGCTGGTTTTTCGTGTTTGGCTTTGAAAAAAACGAACGGGCGAATATCAGCGCCAAAGAAAAGGAGGCCCTCCAGAGTTTGGCCAAGGACTTGCTTGGGCTTTCGCCGGATCAAATAGCGCCGCTGCTTGAGGAAGGGAAGTTGAAGGAGGTGTGTGATGGAAAGTAAAAAAACCACCAGCCGGATTTTGGAGTCCGTCCATGAAACGGCTCAAAACCTGCACTCTTCGGGATTTATCGACAAGCGGAGAATGCGGCAATATGACGCGCTTTGTCTTCCTCCGGTGAGTGGATTCAGTGGCAGCAAAATCCGGGCGTTGCGCACGCACAACAAATTAAGCCAAGCCGTGCTTGCGGCTGTTCTGAATACCAGCGTTTCCACTGTCCGCCAGTGGGAAGGTGGCAAAAAGCACCCAAGCGGGCCATCTCTGAAATTACTCAACCTGCTGGAACAGAAAGGACTGGATGCGCTGATCTAAAATAAATGTAACTACTCAGCACCCCCCGTCTTTTGCCCTCTGGCGGCGTTCCTGCGATGCTCAAATCCTCACATATGACCCATATGCTACGGATTCTGCGCTTCTCGCGCCTTGCCAGAGAACAAAATCCAGGGGGTGCTGAGTAGTTACAAATAAAGAGGTTTTATGATAGGAAAATGATTATTCTGGGTATCGAAACCTCATGCGATGAAACTGCCGCGGCCATTATCGTGGGAGATGCAACCGGCCGCGCCCGCATCCTGTCCGAACGCATCGCGTCACAGATTGAGATTCATGCGGCGTATGGCGGCGTGGTGCCGGAAATCGCGTCACGCGAGCATCTGCGACAATTGCCGCCGATGATCGATGACGTCATGCGCGAATCGGATGTGGCATGGCGCAATCTTGATGCGATCGCGGTAACCGCCGGGCCGGGCCTGATGGGCGCACTGCTGGTCGGCGTATCTTTTGCCCGCGCAGCCGGTCTGGTGAACAACATTCCCGTCATCCCCGTCCATCATCTGGAGGGTCACCTGTTCGCGCCGGGATTGTCCGGATCATTACCGGATTTTCCCTTCATCACACTGCTGGTTTCCGGCGGGCACACCCTGCTCATCCGCGTGGACGGGCTCGGCCAATATGTGACGTTGGGGCAAACGCTGGACGATGCGGCCGGCGAATGTTTCGACAAATGCGCCCGGCTTCTGAATCTCTCCTATCCCGGCGGTCCGGCCATCGCCAGACTGGCCCGGAGCGGCAGCGCCAGCCGTTTCAAACTGCCGCGCCCGATGCTCAACAAAGATAATCTGAACTTCAGCTTTTCCGGCCTGAAAACCGCCGTGCTTTATGCCGTGCGCCGTGCGGGAAAAATGGATGCGCAAATGCGTGCGGACATGGCTGCCGGCGTAGAATCGGCAATCTGCGAGGTGCTGGTCAAAAAGAGTGTGCGGGCTTGTATCCGGGAGCATATCTCACATTTGATTGTTGCCGGTGGCGTAGCCGCGAACTCGTGCCTGCGCGCCATGCTCGAACAACAGGCCAGCTTAAAGGATATCCGCATCCACCTGCCGGAATTACACCATTGCACCGACAATGCCGCCATGATTGCGCACGCAGGATGGTTAAGGCTAAGGTCGGGAAAAACCATCCCTGAAAATTGGGACGCCCGGCCACGCTGGCCGCTCTCTGAACTGTAAAGGGGAGCGGGACGATAGCATGACATTATCAGTTTTTGGGATTAGGAGTCGTCAATAAATAACATTTGTTCAATCGCATCACACCAATCTGATGGAGAAAAAGGGGACAGTTTCACTTTTTCCGGGTTCCGGCTTTGCCGGGGAAGAAAGTAAACGGTCCCCTTTCTTCGCTGTGGCGGAAGAATGAGCTGAACAGTCGTTGTGGAGAATGCCGGACAGGAGGCTTATCGTTGCATGACTGGCCGCAAGTTTACGGAGGATTACGGATGAAGCTTTGCAACACGGCAAAGGCATGAAGGCTGTGGACGCTATGATCGATACGATTACCTGTCGTCATCCCGGCGTACAGGCTATCTACCTGTTCGGTTCATGGGGAACTGCGGACGAATGGCCGGATAGCGATGTGGACATCGCCATGCTTCTGCCAGCGGATGTGGCGAAACAACAGGGCTTGCCTGATCTTATCGGGACACAGACTGCATTATCGTTCCTGTTGCATAAATCCATAGACCTGCTGAATCTGCGCCGGACTTCCACGGTATTCCAGAAGGAAGTGATCGCAGCGGATCGCCGCATCTTCACTGCCGATATAGGTGCGGCAGAGGAGTTTGAAATGCTGGTGTTGTCATTTTATCAGAAACTCAACGAAGAGCGCCGGGAAGTGCTGGATGATTTCTGGCGAACAGGGAGGGCGTACCGCGTATGAACGATACGGTTATCAACAAGGTGCAAAGCATTCAACGCTGCATAGGCCGCGCCCGTGAGGAATACCGGCTGGCGGAGGAAGATTTTCAGACGAACTTTTCCCGGCAGGATGCCGCTATTCTTAATATAACCCGTGCATGTGAGCAGGCTATAGACTTGGCAAACCATACGATCAGGGCAGCCAAGTTGGGCATTCCCACGGAAAGCGCCGAGAGTTTTAGCCTGCTGGCCAGAGCCGGAGTAATTTCATCAGGCCTGGAGGAGAAACTGAGGGGCATGGTCGGGTTTCGCAATGTTGCAGTCCATGAATATCAGAAGCTTGATATCGGTATCGTGGAAAGCATCATCCTCAACGGGCTTGATGCATTGCTGGAACTGACGCATCACATTGTAGAATTTGAAAAGCGCGACAATACATAAGGCTGGAATCGCCTCTATCTCCTCGCGTTTGATCCGCAAAATCTCCAGCGTGGGCGACGATGTGTCAGCGTTGGTTCCTGAGGCAGTCATCCCCTATCCAGAGGGAAACAGGTGATCCCTGCCCCTCGCATTTCCTCTAAAATGGGAAGCATCCCCTTATTCCCCAAAGGAACTGAGCTGATGTCCATCCTATTATGTGCCTGCCAGGGGAGAGTGCAACATCGCAAGCCAGACCCCACATACTTTCGTGCCTGCGCGCCATGCTCGAACAACAGGCCAGCTTAAAGGATATCCGCATCCACCTGCCGGAATTACACCATTGCACCGACAATGCCGCCATGATTGCGCACGCAGGATGGTTAAGGCTAAGGTCGGGAAAAACCATCCCTGAAAATTGGGACGCCCGGCCACGCTGGCCGCTCTCTGAACTGTAAAGGGGAACGGAACGATAGCCATGACATCATCAGTGGTCTGACCCGTGTGCAAGGGCTCTGTGGCATGATTTGTGGGTAAGGGCAGGGTTAACCTTTTTCATAATGATATCTGCAAGAAATAATTGTGAGGTGGAAATCTGTGACTGCGTAGACCAGGCGATGCGTATCATCAATTCTTCGAGACCAAAAACCTGCTAAATGTTCTTTTAATACCTCAGGTTTTCCTATGCCTGAAAAAGGGCTGCGCATTGTATC
>CAYOUW010000044.1:0-14869 GCA_964407235.1 uncultured Zetaproteobacteria bacterium
GTTCAGTCAGAGGTTCAAAGGAATCAATCCGAGCATCCGGGAAACATTTGCGCGATATCAAGGCGAACTGCCCACAATTGGCCCCGATATCCACCACATGCCTGCAATCCAAGGCTTGCAGTAACCTTCTGTGTTCTGTCCCCCCTGCAGTTCCCTTTAGTAACGCCCAAACGAACAAAGGTTCACGCAAAATATTGTATAGTTTTAACAGCTTGTATATAGCATTGTTCATTTCAACGAATACCTCATAAGTTCTTCAAGTTTCTTCAACTTCATTTCTGGCTTATAGAGTATGTTCAATTCCATATGCCGATCACTATCGTAAATCAGTCATGTTTTCCTTGCGAACGCAAAAATGGTCGTCCTCAAAAAACCTGGTGCAAATCGCTGATACCACACGCCCAACCGGTAAGCAAATTTAGAGAACGACAAGTACGCGGGTTCCGTTTCATACCCATACACTGCGTGTAAAAAGCCATATTTATCCAGTATACTACCTATTCTGTAAATACTATTGCACCGATAATAAGTAGGAAATACATCTTCCTCCTTCCGCCTGTTCTGAACTCTTTCAGTCACTGAAGCATGATATTGGTTCGGAATGAGCTTGGATAGAATTGAAACATATCCCCATAAATTTGGCGTTCTAATACACAAGTATCCGCCTTTTTTTAGCACTCGGCTAATTTCCATAAAAAAATGATCCGGTTTTTCGATATGCTCCAGAACATAATCACAAACGCAACAATCAACAGATGCATCATTCAATGGAATCCCCCCCCCCCCCACAATCAGATGAAACTCATCAATATACGGATTGGTTGCTGCAGTTTTATCCACATCAACGCCAATGACCTTCTTCACTTTACCTTTAAATATTCGAAGATCCCTCCGAATAGGAATGTGATCTTCTCCGTAAGCCCCCCTGCCACAGCCTATATCCAGTACAACAGATGACGGATCAAGAAGCGCATTCACCCGGATATAAAACGGAATTGTGCCATCAATTTCGGTAAATCCGCCAAATCTGCTTTCCGAATAAAAATCATTCATTAAGCTCATATTTAATGTCCTCATGTAATATATTTAAATGAATGCCCAAAGTCAATAAATCTTTGTTCCACCTTATAAAAAATGCTACAGATGGTAATAGAAATAAAAAAAGCTCCTACAGTAATCGCAATGCTGGGGACATTTGAAAGATCTCTTGGTTCTCGAAAGAAACTAAAAGTTACATCAAGAATTATTTCATGAATCAAATAGAGAAAATAGGAGATAGCCCCAATATGCACCAACCAACGTCGTCTAAGAACTCGTGTCAAACCTGAATTTTTATACAATATAATAACGATTATTGACAATCCATAAAAAAAATCAAGATATGAGTATCCCCAATAAGTCATTTGTTTATCTATATTATTAGGCAATTTATATCCCAGCAAGAAAAAAAATGGCAATATTATAAAAAATGCATATAAAAACATTTTCCTTTTTTGACGCATAATTCCAGATAAAAAATTCGACTGTAATGCAAAAGCGATTAAAGCACCAACGGATAGTGAATCCATCCTACTCACCAACCACATATAGCTTCTAAGGTGTGCGCCGTGAACATAAACATTGAATAGAACTATTCGTATAATGGGAGCGATCAGAATACCCATGACAAGTATAATGGGCAAAATTGATATTCGTAAAGAACGAATTATGAATGGAAAAATAATATAGAATTGTTCCTCTACGGCTAATGACCAGGTAACAGCCATCCATCTTGCTCCGTAGGTATTATAATGTGACATCCAATAATTCTGCAAAAATGAAACATATGCCATTATTGGAACCGGCCCATCAAACCTCCAATCACTTGGATGCATTTGACGGCCAATAATTAGAATTAATAAAACAACGAGATAGGGCGGTATAATTCTAAGAACTCGTCGGACATAAAATACAAAAAAATAGTTTCCTGCGTTTCTCTGCTTTAATAAAATACTGCCAATTAGAAAACCAGATAAGACAAAAAACAAGCCGACGCCGGACCTCCCAAGAATTAAACTGTCCTTCAGGATTATTAGCGTGCGGCTTGACCCAGGATCAAGTGGTATGCCAACATAATGCCAAATCAGCACACCTAAAACAGCAATGCCACGCAACCCATCTAACTCATGGATTCTTTTTTCCCTTGGCGAATTGTGATTTGCTATCACGTTAATGGTTATTGTTCCAGATATGTATTAATAATTTTTAGAAACCGCTCAGACAAAGGAGGTAATGTCAAACGCATGTTCATTGCAAATGCTTCAATCTGCATATCCTTGAGCTTTTGTGCGTTGTCAAGCAAAGAAGCCAATGTATCAACCAAGGACGTATCGGGACGACGATGATCGAACAACAATCCATTAACACCATGCCTAATATAACTTGGCTCCGGCCCCTGATGATTCGGCATATCATCATGTGTGATCGGCGGCAGGCTCAGCGACATCATATGGACAATACTTAATCCGGAATTACCAGGATAACAACCAGCCATACATTTTCTCGAAATAATACTTATTTTTTTTTGATCATAGATTGCGCCGTAGAACTTGACCCATGGCATATCAATTGCTGTTGATTTTAAATATTCTGCGCCAATGCCGTCACCAATAATGTGGAGGGCCATATCTGAATCTCGTTCGATATGAAGCCGTGCTACTGCACTGATTAGCCGATCTAGGCGGCAACCTTTACGCAGTCGGCCGATAAAGAGTATGCCATTTTCCTGCCCTGTTTTTTCTTCCGGTGCAACCGGGAACGGATTTATCAGCGAGTTTTCAGCAACAGCAATCCTTTTTTTTTGTAGCCCCGAACGCAACAAAGACTCCGCCACCGATGGAGTATAGGCGATATAAGCGGACGATAGCCATAGGACAACTCGGAAAATCGTCTTCCACAAGAGACCAGGATTGCGTTTTTTGTACAAGCCATGACCATGTGCAAACACAGGGATACTGTGTATCTTGCACCAGATTAAAGTTGTCCAGAAGCTTATGTAACGCAAGTTTGCAAAAGTGATGACGGCATCTGGCCTCATGTTTTTCAAAACACTGATTAAACCAGATTGATAAAAGCCGATTCGTCCGAAACGCGGAGACCATGTATTTACTTCAACGGTTCTAACTCCAGATATTACAATGTCTGTTGCACACGCAAACCCTTGTTGTGCATCAACGGAGGAATAAATGACGGTCAAGTGCACGTGTTTCCCGAGTTCGGCGAAGACGGGAATGCAATAATTGGTCATACAAGGTTGGATAAAGCAGACCTTTTTCAAAACACAACCCCCAGATAATGATGACACATAAAATAATCTCGATGAAATTGGCGGCAAATACGGATCGAGCCATCCATGCAAACAGCATAAACAACGCCGCACTCAAGAGCACGTGCCGGGACAGCCGCGCCATGGTCCGATTGCTGATCCATAGAATAGCCAAGGTAAACAATGGCAACAAAATCACGGAGAAAACTCCAAAATTTGCATACATCTCGCCTAATGCGGTCGAACTAAAGCTGCTATGCGAAATCGGTTCATAAAGTTCCGCAGTCGTCTTCGTAAAACCTTGTGTTCGGTCTGGCCAAATACTACGCGGAATAAAGAACGTAACGGCACGAGAGTATGTCGCGCCATACAAAAAATCATAACGAGGCCCATAATCATTGATAATGTGAAACAACAACATGACATTTCTTGCTTCTGTCACATTAACGAGCGTATCCATCAAATGATTCGATTCACCTGTTGTTGAATTTCTATAGTTTGTGACTGATGTAGATATGTCTCCCAATCCACCGCGCACATGCGACCAGGCACTAAAGAATGAGGCAAACACCGGCAGCAGGACTATCATCAACAGGATCAAGCGAAACCTGCGATGCATGAGAAGAGAAATTCCAACATATAACATCAACAAGGCAATATAGATGCGATTGCCCGTCATGATCATATTCAGGACGATCATCGCCAGGGCGAATATGAGCACCGCGTATCGTCGCCATGTGTGCTTTTTCAGTGTGGCATCTATCAATAGTGACGTTGCCGCTGTTAATACGATTTGCAGAGCCCCCATTACATGTTGAAAAAATACAAAAATCCCGCCCCATTGTTCAACTGTCTCATCAAACCGGGTGTACCAATGAAGTAAAAAGTAGTTATCAATACCACCCATTTCGACGATTGTAATGATCCAGCTAGTTAGGATGATTGCGGAAGATATAAGGATTACCTGATACAATTTAGGCAGGGATACTGCACAGCATGGTACAGATTTGGCAGGCCGATGACTTTTCGGAAGAACCGCAAGCAATGCAAGGGCAGTTAGTAGCAGTGATGACCAGATAACGAGGAACGGATATATATAAACTGGATTAGATAAATCCAGATCCCCCCACCGACCCAAAACTCCGTATCGTGCCGGTATATGATACCCACCGTTCAAAATAAATATGGTCAGTGGCAGAATAAGAAAAAAAGAAAGGCCAACAAGCCACCCGAGCAGCGGTGTTATAAAATAATGGCGTTGCATCTCCCTTTTGAACACAAGTACAAAAAGAGCAATCACAATGCTTATCATTATTGCGTAGATGACGGTCATGTTATATCCGCCGGCAATTTCTGCGAAATTCTATTGAAAAGCGTGATAAGACTGTGGCTTGCGGATTCCGTCGAAAAATACTTCTTTGCTACCTTACAGGCCTGCTGTCGATATAAAGACGGATTATCAGCGATACGCTGCATCCGTTCAACCGCGGTTACTATCGAAAAATCGATCACAAATCCTGCGTCTTCCTCTTGTACAAACGGTATATCTGCTTCACGGGATACGAGTATGGGAGTTCCAATGCTAAGCGCTTCTACTGAGGCCAGCATGGTTTCCTCGTCAATCGTAGGGAAACCCAGAAACAGGTCTGCTAAGGTATAATATTCAAACCGCGTTTCATAAACATCGTTTACGATACGTATAGAAGAGACTGCATTGTGATCGTGGATATAGTCGGTAATGCGTTGCTGCATGCCATCGTCTCTTCCGACAATCAAGAAAAAAGCCCGCCCAGAATACGCATCAGAAAAGGCAAGAAAAGCATCAATAGCACGGATAATACCTTTGGCCGGATGAAATCTGCCGAGAAAGATGCACACAAAAGCATCATCTGGGATACCATATTTTGTGCGGAGAAGTGAACGATATTCGCCGATTTTCGCATCTCCATAATTTCGTGTTTCTGCGCATAATGGAAACAACACAACTTTGTTATTTCCATTCACTTTATGTCGGGTGAAGAAATCCCGGTATTGGCTTATCTCATGTTTATTCTGTGCCAAACCCAGATCCATGGCGCACAGCAGTGGCCGCATAAAAAGTCGGTCGTATAGTTTTCTGCGCCTGCTCTGCTTAAAATGCAGCATCCCGAATGCAGAATGCACCAAAATAACCTTTCGTGGGAATAACTTTTTGAGAATCAGGCTATATACAGGTACCAAACCGCGAAAAACGCTTATATGCACTATCACACGATTTTGAGATTGAAAAATTTTCCACGCGGAAACTATAAGCATTTTTGGAGAAATAAAATTGATATTTTTACGAACTAAATACCGCCAATATACACTAACCCTGATTATTCTTATTCCATTTAACATTTCCTGTTTCTTTAAAATTCGGGTGTAATTGTGATGCGTATCGCCAGCTAAAACGGTTACATTAGAACCAAATTTCATCATCCATTGAGCGTACTCATACATGAGCCGAACTGGGCCACCAAACCCAAAAGCAGGAGCATAGGCATTCATAAGCTGAATGTATCCAAGACGCTTAATATGCTTGATTCTAAATGCTGACATACATTACATCCAGCAACACTCTACTTATCTTTTTAGGCAAGTCGCCCATATCAGAATCTATCACTTTTCTGTCGGTTTTTGGATCAAAAAACGAATTTGATCTTCCATTGGACAAACGGCTAATGAATTTTGGATCCTCGTCTTGTCAAGGCTATCTAACAATAAGTGTATTTCTTCATTTGATTTTTTAATATCACAGAAATCAAAAAGCCTTCTAGCCTCATCTTGAATAGAAATTAAGTCCTCAAATTTTATAATAAAAAAGTTATCTCCATATAATTGAGTAAATATTTCCATATATTCAAGGGACCTTAAATATACTTGCACATGATATGCTAGCAATCCATCGTCATTAACGATCAGGTCGAAGTTGTCAATCTTGGGGCCAAAAGGCAAACTTCCCGACCGTCTAAATCTCATAAGTTTTATAAAATAGCCAAGAAACAAAGGAATTTCTTTTAACTGGATCTGTGCAAAAATAGATCTTGAACTCACAGCCCCAGGTAAATCTTTCTTTCCGGAATACCTAAAATATTTCTTCAAAATAATAGAAGGATTTAATGAAGTTTTATTAACGGAACGTTTATAATTGGAATAGATACAACGAATTGGATCTCGAACAACATAAACAACTTTTCCATCTGGAAATACATCATGTACAAAATGTGGCCGCAATGAATTGGGAGGGGACTTTTCAACAAGTTGCTTATTTCCGCATCTATTTAATAGACGATTTCTTATATAGGCTGTCGCTTTATCATCTGCATAATGTCTCTCATCTGAAAGGCGATTGAAATCGCCATGTTTCCATAGCATATGCGGCTCAATTTCAACATGGACATTTGAACTGCTGCCAAGAAGATGTGCTACAACTGTAGTACCAGATCTTGCCATACCGACAATTAAAATTGATTTTTTCATATTTCACCGAGTTAATAGATAGACACGTGTCTCATATGGATGCCATACAGGCATTCCTGTTTTTGATGGATATAACTAAAGTCATGATTAGTGTCTACTGTGAAGTTCAATAAATATTTGATTTTCATCAACAAGAAAATTACTCAAATCTTGGCCTATGAGTAGTTGCTCATTTTTGGCCGCCCATTATTACGAATGAAGATTTCATATTTTTACCTCTTGTATGTTATTATTCTTCCTTATTTCGATATGCAAGCTGTCTTCAGGTCGTGAATCGCAGGCCGCCAGTTCCAGATCTTTTCCTTTCTGGTATTTGCAACGTTGGATATTCTCGAATCCAATGTCTTTCAAAATAGCAACTAATGTCGGAAAGTCATACATATAGCAATGTTCTGCACCGTGCCGTTTCCGTTTTCCAAGATGGGCGCCATAGATGGTGTGTAGAAACATATCATGTTCACTGCGATCTTCAGGTAGCACAGCTAAATTTATTAAGTGGTGAGTTCGTTCGACGTAACGTTTTGCATGCCAAAGTAGGTCTGGAACCACGAGCCTCATTACCCCACCATACTTTAATACTCTAAAACATTCTACCAATACACGCACACCCTTATCCTGCGGAATATGTTCAAGAAAATGAGATGAATATATTTTATCTACAATCTCATCACCAAAGGGCAACTGCTTGCTCACATCGCAGCGGATAACCCCCCGCCAGTCCGCATTATACTGTTGCTCTGAAATCACGCCTGTTTTATAAAGTACAATTTTGAGCATAGGAACACGCGCCAATAACACTGAAGGTGAGTTGTCCATATTGATAAATCCATCAATCTGCCCAGTCGGACCACAGCCGATATTAATTTTTAGTGGGTTTGTATTATTAACTTCTTTTCTCATAGTATCTCGGTATGATCCTGTAAGCCGCAGTAGATATTCTTCACAAATCCCGTTTCATGTGTCCTAACGATAAACCGTGTTCCGTTCACCCACGGATAACTACGTCACCACAAATCAACCGACCACCAAGCTGCCATCGCATGAAGCGCATGATGACTCGTAACTTGTGGTTGCGGTTTAACGGATGACTGAAGATATATCGAAGGGTGTTTAAAATGTTTATGAACTTCATATAATTATACTGTTTTCTTTCTTGCCACAACACGTAACGGAATCCATACCCCCCCCCTAATCGCGCGTAAATGCTGGATGCTAACTCAAATATGCGCTGCCCAAATATACGCCAAATTTGAACATAGCATCTGGGTGGCCACACACGTCGGATAATCCCAACTTTTTCTGTAACAAATCCGGCGGTATTGAAAAGATTTCCGAGGCACATAGGGGACCATGTATAGAGATGTTGGTTAATGTCTTCCAGCTTGTATTTCCAGCGTAGTTTTTCATGTGGGACTACAAAAATAATCAGCCCGCCAGGGCGTAATATCCGCTTTAGGCTGCATAATATTTCCAAAGGGTTATGAACATGCTCCAATGCACTGTTCGAAATGATCACATCTGCCCAGTCATCTTCGATTTGCGAGCAATCAACATAGCACTTAAGCCCCCTTCTTTTTGTTTCTTCTCGTGCCACTGTATTGATTTCGATACCAGTCTTTTCCCGGCAATTAAGTCGGTCTAAAAGATACCCACCGCCGCAACCAAACTCGACAACTCTATCCGTATCCTTGACAAAACCTGCGAATTTGAATAGGTTGGCTTTGGCACCAAATTCTCCTATATGCTTTTGCCATGCAAAATATTCTTCGCCATAATATGTGTCCGATTCATCATTTGGTTTGCCAACCTGTTTTTTCACCTGTTTTCCCTCCATTTCAAAGGCCCACTATTTTTTTATTTCTGTACATCAAGAATTCGCCCATTAGTACTACCCCATAAATCAACGAAGAAAGTACCATTCCCCACGCTGCACCAGCAACCCCGAAGTGGAGAATAAGCGGAATGCCCACCAATAGTGTTGTTGCACCGCTGCCAAGATAGGCATAAAAAACAGCTTTCGGGCGCTCCATGGCCTTCAATGTATCGTTAAAGACATGTCCAATCCCCAGTGTGATTGGTGTCAATGCAATAATATAAAGCAATGGTAGTGAAGCGTTATATTTTCCCGCATAAATGAAATTAAGTATGGGGCTTCCAGTCGCGTAGATAAATAAGACAAAAAGCACCGATGACCCCAGTACCGTAAACAATAACCGCCACATCAAAGGCGTCAATTTTGTCATCTTTCCTTGTTGAAAAGCAGCAGCCATGCGCGGTAAAATAAGGAGTGAAATTGAGCCGAATACTAGATTAGCAGGTAAAACAATATTTTGTACGGCCTTTAGCCGGGCCACATCCTCCATCGACAACAACAATCCGGTTAGCCATAAATATCCTTGGCTCAATAGTTGGAACACAAGCGCTGTTGCTAACACCCAGCGCGCATAGCCCCAGTGGTCATGCCAATATTCTGGATGCGCAGTGAGAAAACGCCTTGCTCCCGGCTGGAGAGGGTATTTCCGGAAAAACATCGGGCTGGCTACTAACCATCCAGCCGCAAGCGCCAGAAAGACGGTAAATCCATTGATCTTTTGCAGATGATAAAGAACGGACAGACTCAAACTTACCGTTATAAAGAAAACAGCCGACAGGAACACTGCCGAGCGGCTATCGAAATTGACATAAAAAGTACGGCGGGCGAAGGTGCCCGTAAATATAAAAAAAACTGCGATTGCCAGTCCTAACAAGGTCGTGCTGAACCATTGTGGCAACCATAAATAGAGCGCACCAGCTGCGGCCAATACGAGCAGTGCCAACCCCAAACCTACGATAGCGTTGATCCGAACGATGAGCTGTAGATAATCCGCAAATACATCCGAATACCTGCCTGGCGCAAAAACCGAGTAGGGTTCAAGTACCAGTGCGTTCTGCACACCGCTAAGAAAAGTGAATATCGAGTAGATGATAACGAAAGTTCCATAGTCGGCATGCGTGTCAACACGCGCAAGCAAGATATTCGCGGCAAAAGTCGCGCCTACTGTAAAAACCTGATCGCCCAGACCATAAAACAGCTTTGCCGACTTACCCCTTACGCTTCGTATCAGGTTTGTTGCACCTAATGGTGGTACCAAGCCTTTATTTTTCCTTTCAGATGGATTCATTAGCAATTGACTGTGGACAGGATTACCCGGGTCGCCTCTATCACATCGTTAGCGGCTATTTCTGGGAATATTGGAAGACTCAGTATCCCGGGTAATATTTTCTCGGTCATCGACAATACAAGCGGTCGGTAGGTTTCGTTTGCATAAGCCGCCTGTTGATGAACCGCTGCCGGGTAATGTACAGATGTAGCAACTCCTGCCATCTTTAGCGCCTCAGCCAATAAGTTACGGTTTGAAGTTTGAATCACAAATTGGTGATATACATGTTGTACGTCTGTATTTTCAATGGGTAAATTCAAAGGTGCGTCTTGCAAACGATCCCGGTACAAAGCAGCAATCTCATGTCGTTTCTTATTGTCGGCGTCGAGGTATTTTAATTTCACTCGAAGTATTGCAGCTTGCAACTCATCCAGCCTGCTGTTCACGCCTTCAACATCACTGATATATCGTCTTCTCCACCCATATTGACGTAGCGCCCTGATAAGATCAGCAAGCTCATCATCTTGAGTTACTACCGCACCGCCATCCCCTAATGCACCGAGATTCTTGGTGGGATAAAAACTGAAACATCCTATATCACCCCATGCACCCGCTTTGCGACCTTGCAGGCTCGCACCATGCGCCTGGGCGCAATCCTCGATTACTTTTATATTATACTGATTCGCAATCTTTAAAATTGTCGGCATTGCCGCGACTTGACCATACAGATGAACGACGATAATCGCCTTGGGCTTTCGTGGTTGCATTATCTCCAGAACTTCCACAAAAGATGCTGGAGACATCAAATAATCTTCTCCAATATCCACAAACACCGGAGTCGCACCCGTTCTGCTGATAGCGGATACAGTGGCAACAGCCGTATGAGATACGGTCGCAACGATATCGCCATGCCCTATTCCGAACGCCCGTAAGGCCAGTTCAATGGCATCGGTGCCATTCGCTACGCCAACGGCATGACTAACTCCAATATAATTAGCAAATTCCTTCTCAAAGGATGAAACCTCTTTTCCCAAGATGTACCAGCCACTCTCAAGCACGCGGGTAATAGCGGCTTCAATTTCCTGCTTGTGCGCCAGGTAATTTGCTTTGGGGTTACACTGCGGGATCATAGATAAGCCTTTAACTCGGCACGATAATAATCGAACGTCCGTTTCATGCCTTCCGCTAAATGTATGCGGGGTTTCCAGCCGATTGTTTTAGCAATCAAGCTATAATCTGAATAATAATCACCAATATCAATCTTTTTCCGTTCTTCAGGGAATGCCTTGATATCAAATGATCCTTCCCCGTTCACGTCCACCAGAATATCTGCCAGATCCTTTAATGAAATTACTTCATTCGAACCTAGATTAAACACATGACCATTTGCGCGATCATTTTGAGACACCATCAAAAATGCATCGACTACATCTTCCACATAGTTAAAATCCCGTAACTGCTGACCACCCCATACTTCAAACGGCTTACCTTCCAGTAATCTGCGCACCCAGATCCCAACAAAGGTTTGACGTGCATCCTTAATACGCATGCAAGGGCCATAAGTATTCGTCAGACGCAGCACACAAGCGGGAATCCCATAAACCTGGTGGTAGAGCAGGTGATATCCCTCGCCTGCTGCCTTGTTGATACCATTGACATCTACCGGTCGTACTGGGTGCTGCTCATCCACCGGCAGATATCTCGGCCTTCCATAAAGTTGCCGTGTACTGGCAAAAACAATCTTTGCTTCAGGATTATAGTGGCGCAGGGTCTGAAGAATTGAAAGCTGGGCGTGGGCGTTGATTTCAAGATCGGTATAGGGATCGGCCATTGAATCCATATGACTGGTCTGACCTGCCATGTTAAATATTACATTCATACCCTGCACAAGGTAACGCATGCTATGCGGATCGCGGACATCGGAAATGTTCACACGAACCTTACCCTCTATGCCATGAATATTTGCCAGATTGCCGCCATACTGTGGAATCAGTGAATCTACCAGTGTAATCTCGGCGATACCCGCCAGCCGCCTAGCAATCGCAGAGCCGATAAAGCCCAAACCACCAGTGATAAGCACACGCTTTCCAGCAAACCATTTCTCCATCACGATCTCCTAGTCGAGTAGTTCATTCATAGCTGAATTTTACCCATTGTAAACGGCCGAACCACCGAAGCAGGAGATCCCCCACTTCCGGTCAGTCATGAGGAAGCTCTTCAGCCATGGCCGCCGCCAGTAGCACCGCCGTGCCCATGGTAAACCAGGAGAGTACCAGCGAATGCACAAACATCGTTTCCGTCAGCGCGAAGACACCCATCCCGCCCATGAGTACAGCGCTTGCTAATGGCAAAGGAATACGACGGGGCCGCCCCCCCCCCCACACACGGCGCAGGACGAGCCAGGGACTCAGCAGCACCAGGATCAGGGTCAGAAAGCCAAAGATCCCCTGCGTGCCCAAACTGGTCAGGTAGTCGCTATGCGCGTGCTGGTAATCCCCCACGATGGGTGCCATCGCGCTCGCACCCAAGGCCTCTTCCCCGAGGGGGTGAAAGGCCCCGGTGCCGCCTCCCAGCCAAGGGTGTTGGAGAAACAGCACCCAAGCGGCCCGCCACATTTCCAGACGGTGCCCCACCGAGGATGACGCCAGGGCATAGGCAAAATACCCGTGGGGAATTTGCAGAGGGATGAGCCACAGACTGGCTCGCGTAGGGACATACACGCTGAGCGAGCGACGGAGCAAAGGATCTGAGTGATATGACTGGTATGACTGAGTTACGCGATAGGGTCGCCAAGCGCCAGAATTTCCGATTTTGACCAAGGGACCCCGCCGCCAACCCACGGTGAGGCCACCTTCCCCCCGAGCAAGGATCACTAACGATTGACGGTGCTTCCGAGCGGGATCGCTGCCGCGGAAGAGCACTAGTAAAAACGGCTTCTTTCCCCTCCCTGCATGGGAGAGAAACAGCGCGTAGCCACCATCGCAGCCGAAGGCTTGCACCGCGCGCCGATCCGCGGTCGGCAGGCGTGCAATAGTCACTTGGCCCAACCCACGGACGTGAGAATAACGCATGAGAATACGAAGAAAGTCCTTGCGATCCACGCAGGCTGCATTAATTGACCGGGCATTGGCCACGGTGAGGTAGGCCGTAAGGTTCTGGTGGGCAAAGTTGATCCGGTGGTGAATGGTGGGAATCAGCCCGGCAGCGGCTGCCAGCAACAGGAGCCCACCGACCGAAAAAGCCAGACGATGGGAACGTCGAAACCTGGAGCCGAGCGGCGGCAGCCATAAAAACAGGAGTAGTAATACGGGAATGGCGAGCCAACCGCCGCGCGCGCTTGCGATCACGCCTGCACCCACCCCGGAGAGAAGGCCAATTACGGCGCCGGCCCAGAGAACAAGGCGGTGCGGGATCTTCCCTTGAGATATCCGGCTTTCCAGGGGCATCAGGAGAGCCGCGGCGAGGAAGCCCGAGAGGATCGAGAGATCCCCGAAGCTGATGTGGGTGCCCGCGACCCCGCGGGGCATGGGCACTAGCCAGAGCTGGTGCTGCAACAGCGCTATGATCAGTGCACCAACCGCGCCGCCCGCGAACGCCCAGCCGACATGGCGCCGGTTGGGCCGGGCCCAGCGGATAGCAAGGTAAACCGGGATAAACAGCAGGAAGCGCAGATCGCGACCGATGAAGCGGAAGCCGGTGTTGGTTTGGGTGCCGAGCAGGTAACTCGCTATCGCCACGGCGGGATAGGCGGCAAAAGCCAGGAAAACGAGTTTCTCGGCACGGGTGAGTCCGTTAACGAAACCGCGGCGAAACCCCACGTACATGCCGAGCAAGGCCAGCAGGAAGAAGGCCGTGCTGTAGGCGTAGTTGACGGTCAGGGCGAGGGCAAGAAAAGCGTAGGTGAGCCCCAGGATCGTGAAACGAAGTTTTGGGCCGGGCAGCCAGTCGTGTCCGGGCGCGGGACCGCTCCCCGGCCAGCCGATCCAGGCCGCAAGCCGATTATTCATGCTCGAAAAGTGCCTGCCGGCGTATACGCCGTCTCAAAGCCGGATTCCAGATGCCACTGCCAGGCGCCATGGGGCCAACCGATCGTTCCCGCGCCTACCAAGTTCACAGGGCGACAGCCGCCGCGCGGCGAAAGGTGACAAGACTGCGTTTATCGGCAAACTCGGATATCACTTTATTCACCTGAGTAAACCTCTGGTATCCAGGTAGAACACAATATGCCGAAAGCAGTGTTCCGGATCTGTGTATCTGCACACGCCCGGTTTACGATGTAGCGGATCGATCTGGCGGCCTCCTTTGTCAAGCGCATGGTATTTAATCAGGTTTTTATGGCCTGCCATCTTAACGCAAAGCCGAAGAGGCGGGCGTGGCGTCATTCCCATGCCATCCCGTAGGTGATTGGTGGAACCGCTGCGCTTGTTCCACCCTACATGGCGTTTGGTTGTGGTCCCGTAGGGTGGGTCAAGCGTAGCGGACCCACCGCACAACGCAACACTCGGGGGGATCGGTGAAACCGCTGCGCTTGTTCCACCCTACTTGGTGTTTGGGTGCGGTCCCGTAGGGTGGGTCAAGCGTAGCGAACCCACCACATAATGGAACGTTCGAGATGATCGGTGGAACCGCTTTGCTTGTTCCACCCTACCTGGTGCTTGGTTGCGGTCCCGTAGGGTGGGTCAAGTGCAGCGGACCCACCGCATGACGAAACGTTCGGGGGGGTTGGTGGAACCGCTGCGCTTGTTCCACCCTACATGGCGTTTGGTTGCGGTCCCGTAGGGTGGGTCAAGCGCAGCGGACCCACCACAGAATGAAACGCCCGGAGGGATTGGTGGAACCGCTTTGCTTGTTCCACCCTACATGGTGTTTGGTTGCCATCCCGTAGGGTGGGTCAAGCGTAGCGGACCCACCACATAATGAAACG